>JAYVMO010000192.1:0-3460 GCA_043758915.1 Acidobacteriota bacterium
CTCGAGCGCATCTGACTCACTGCGAAAGACAGGATACCCATCATGGAACATCGCTTTTATACGCTGGACGTTTTTACCACCACGCGCTTCGAAGGCAATCCTCTCGCCGTCATCACCGATGGCGATGGCCTTTCCGACGACGCCATGCTGGCCATCGCGCGCGAGATGAATCTTTCCGAGACCGTCTTCGTGCAAAAGCCCACCGACGACCGCGCTCTGGCGCGTCTCCGCATCTTCACCACGCGGCAAGAGCTGAAGCTCGCCGGGCACCCGGTCATTGGTACCTGGTTTTTGCTAGCCGAGCTCGGCGTCGTACCCGCGCAGGAAGGCGGCGTCCACGTCATGCAGCAAACCGGCGCGGGAATTCTCCCGGTCGAAATCCGCTTCAAGGACGGCCGCCCCCAGCGCGTCACCATGACGCAAATCGAAGCCGCGTTCCGCCCCGCGAAGCTCAACAAGAAAAAATTCGCCGCCGCGCTGGGAATTTCTCCCAAAGATTTCGACCCCAAACTCGAGCCCGAATACGTATCCACCGGCATCTTCAACCTGATGGTGCCTCTGCGCAGCCGCGCCGCGCTCGCCAAAATCCAGATGAACGTGCTCGACCTGCGCCGCTTGCTCGGAAAAAACGCCACCATGGCCTACTGCTTCGCGCTCGGCAGCGACGGCAAAGCCTTCACGCGCGGCATGCTGCCATGGGAACTGTACGAAGACGCCGCCACCGGCTCGGCAGCCGGTTCGCTCGGCGCCTATCTCGTTCAACACGGCAAGCTCTCCGCCGGCCACACCCTCGCCATTCTACAAGGCGAGGAAATGGGCCGCCCCAGCCACATCGAAGTCGAAGTCACTCAAAACAAAAAGAAACTCGTCCCCCGCGTCAGCGGCGCCGCCGTCAAAGTCCTCGAAGGCACCATCCGCATCTGAAGCGGATTTACATCCATAACGAAAGAAAGGCCGCCCGAAAATCCGGGCGGCCTCTTTTTCCTTCCGACCTCTAACTTCTAACCTCTGCTCTTAGTGCCCATGCCGGTCGTGGCGCAGGTCCTTGCGGTCATGGTGCAGATCGCGCTTGTCATGATTAATGTCCCGCTGATCCTTGTTCCGGTCTTTCCGGTCCTTGTGCAAGTCGCGCTTGTCGTGGTTGATGTCGCGATGATCTTTGTTGCGGTCCGTACGGTCACCGCTCAGGTCCTTCCTGTCGGCTTGCGCCTGGGCGCTGTTGTCGCCGTATTTCTTGTCGTCGCTCGCGAGCTGCCCCCTGTCGTGGTTGATGTCGCGCTGATCTTTGTTGCGGTCCGTGCGATCCTTGTTCACATCGGTGCGGTCGTGGTTGATGTCCCGCTGGTCCTTGTTGCGGTCGGCGCGATCCTTGTTCACGTCCCTCTTATCGTTTCCGATATCCTTCTTGTCGTTCTGGATGTCCTGCTGCGGCGGCGTGGGGTCCGGGCTTTGTGCGTACGAGCCTGCTGCCAGCAATCCGGTAAACGCCATTCCGAGCACACTTCTACGGATCAAATGCTCTGCTTTCATGGTTTCCTCTCCTGAAATTGACTTTCCGTGACCTGTTCCGGATTCTAAAGATAAAACACGCGGCGAGACGCAAAGTTTCGCGGCGGAACGCCGCAAAACAGAAATACAAATAACTACTTATTTTGCAATGTCTTACGGACGGAATCGAGTATGCCGTTTACGAACGCCCCGGACTCCTCGGAAGAAAACTTCTTCGCCAGCTCCACTGCTTCATTCAAAACCACTTTGTAAGGTGTCTCCGCCGCGCGCAATTCTTGGATCGCCAGTCGCAAAATCGCGCGGTCAATCGCCGCCAGCCTTTCGAATCGCCAGTTCGCCACATGCTTGACGATGAGTTCGTCGAGCGCCGCCACATCCCCCGCCGCGCCTTCGAACAACCGGTTGGCAAACGCCCGCGTGGAATCCGCCGCCTTCGCCGCGCGCCAAAATTTCGCTTCCAGTTTTGCCGGCTCCTGCGGGCTCAAGTCCCACTGGAAAAGCATCTGCATGGCGAACTCGCGGGATTTGCTGCGGAGAGACACGTTACTTGCGCCGCGGCTTTCGCGCCGGACCCGGTTTGGCGCTGGCGTTCGCTCCGCGCAGCTTGCGCGCGAGATGCGCCATCTCGATAGCCGCAAGCCCCGTTTCGAAACCCTTGTTGCCGCCCTTTAGGCCTGCGCGGTCGATGGCCTGTTCCAGCGTCTCGCAAGTCAGCACGCAAAACAGAACCGGCACTCCGGTATCCATCTGCGCAAGCTGCAAGCCGCGTGAAGTTTCCAAGCAAACGTAGTCGTAGTGCGCGGTCTCACCGCGAATCACGCAACCCACCGCGATCAACGCGTCGTAACGCCCCGTAAGCGCGAGTTTCTTTGCCGTCAGCGGCAATTCGAAAGCACCCGGCACTCGAACCACATCCACATCCTTGCTCGCCGCTCCGGCGCGTTCCAGCGCATCAAGCGCCGCCGAAGCCAGCCGCTCGGTGATAAAACTATTGAACCGGCTCACCACTATTCCGAACCGCAGTCCTCCCGCGTTCAACTCGCCATGAATCTTCCCGGGTTGCATCTTCTCCGCCATTTCGCTATCGCGCCGAGCTCCTCTGCTCCTAATCCTCTACTTCCTTAATTTCATTAACTTCCTTTATTTCCCTTTAAACTGCGCCGGCCTCTTCTCCAAAAACGCCTTCGTGCCTTCTCGCATGTCCTCCGTCGCGCAGGCCAACCCAAAAAGTGTCGCTTCGAGGAACAATCCCTCTTCCTGCGGCATCTCCACTCCACGCTCGATCGCTTCCATCGTGAATTTCACCGCCACCGGCGCATTCGCAATGATCTTCTTCGCCATCGCTTCCGCGGCCGGCAGCAGCTCTGCCGCTTCATAAATATGATTGACCAGCCCAATGCGTTGCGCCTCTTCGGCCGTAATCGTTTCCCCCGTCAGGCAGAGTTCATGCGCGACGCCCTTTCCACAAAGCCGCGCCAACCGTTGCGTCCCACCGTACCCGGGAATGATGCCCAGCTTCACTTCCGGCTGTCCCAGTTTCGCCATCTTGCTCGCAATTCGAATCGTGCAAGAAAGCGCCAGCTCGCACCCCCCGCCCAGCGCGAATCCGTTGATCGCGCAAATCGATGGCTTGCCCATCGTTTCCAGCAAATGCATTACACCCTGCCCGTACAGCGAAAATTCCTTCCCGTTCACCGGCGTCTGCAACGCCAACTCGCTGATATCCGCGCCCGCCACGAACGATTTTTCTCCCGCGCCGGTCAGAATCAGCACCCGCACCGCTTCATCCCCCCGCGCATCCAGCAGCGCGTGGTGCAGCTCTTCCACCGTCTTCCGGTTCAGCGCATTCAGCACCTTTGGCCGGTTCAACGTGATGTACGCAATCCCATCCTTCTTCTCATACAAAATATTTTCGTAACCCATCGTCCTTCTTTTCTCCCCGGCCTCTCTG
>JAYVMO010000193.1:0-2018 GCA_043758915.1 Acidobacteriota bacterium
CCTGACAAATTTCCCGACGATTCAATCGCTCGCCAGCGCTCCGCAGGAAGACGTCCTGCGTTCATGGTCTGGCCTCGGCTATTATTCCCGCGCCCGCAACCTGCAATCCGCCGCCCAACAAATCGTCGCCAAACATAACGCCGAATTTCCCGCCGACCAGTCCGCAGCCCTCGCACTCCCCGGCATCGGAAAATATACGGCCGCCGCCGTTCTCAGCATCGCCCACAACCAAAAGCTCGCAGTACTCGATGGCAACGTCGCCCGCGTCATCGCCCGCCTCTTCGCCATGCGCGGCGATCTCCGCGAAGGCCAGCGCTGGCAACAACTGCAATTCATCGCTGACAAACTCCTGGCCGTTAATTCTCCGGGTGACTGGAATCAAGCTGTGATGGAACTCGGCGCCACCGTCTGCACTCCGCGCTCCCCGCAATGCCTGCTCTGTCCCGTCAGTCAGTTCTGCCAGGCACGCAAGCAGGGTCTTATCGACGCCATCCCGGAAAAACGCAAAAAGCGCATCGCCGTCGAAATCACGCTAGCCTGCGTCATCTTCCGTGACCCGCAACGCCGCACGCTTCTTCTTCCTCCGGCAAAAAAATCCCCCGAAACCATGCAGCCCAACAGCGTCCCGGCGCTGCTCTCCCACCTCTGGCACTTCCCTACAATTCAAATTAGTTTGGATCAAACAGCCGGTAAGAAAATGGCAAGCCCCGCAACCCAACTTCGTCTATACCTGGAATCCATTGGCGCCCGTGGAAAACTTCCCGTCCTCACTCCGCTGAAAAAGGTCCGTCACACAGTCACCTTCCGCAAAATCATCCTGCTCCCGTTTCGCGCCGATGTCGCGAAACTCCCCACCCTGCGCCACGCAAAATTTTTCCCGCTTTCCAACCTCTCCGTCCCCATCTCCAACCTGACCCGCAAAGCCGCCTCTGCCCTCCCCTTGTAGCTCGTCACTCTCCAGCGTCAATTCCGCTTGGCACCATAACTAGTACCTATTTTATACTTGACATTTCCATTACCTAGCGATACTCTTTCTCTGCGGTGTTGTGTCATTCCACCCTAATCCTAAACCCTAAAAAGAACCGCTAAAACCCCCAAAAAGCGGTGCTAACCCTTTCATCATCTGCACTTACAGCAAAATAGGGGGGGGGGGTACCCCGGGCACCTCGCTATCCTCGAACTCGAATCGGCCGATCGATGGGTAGCCATAGGACAAACCACCGGTTAACCCCACCGCCGCCCCTGTCCTTCCGGCCAAATCTCCTGCCCCGCCCAAAATGCTACTCTGACTATTCATGGCCTCTTCGCTCATAACTCCGGCCATCGCGCTTCCCGCCGACCGCTTCTTCCGTACGGCGCTCTACCTGCTTGTCCTCACCTCCACGTTCACCTTGGTCAGCACCGGCAAACTCGACCCGCTCACCACCATCCTGGCCCCTGCGGCGATTCTCTACAAAGGTTTCCGCTGGTGGCGTGGCTATCCCGCCGAATGGAAACCGTCCATCGCCACGCGCCTGGTCGTCGCCTATCTTTTCTTCTTCCCGCTGGACGCCCTGTACTTTTCCCGCGGCCTTACTCCCAACACCGCCAATCCCGCACTCTATGCCGTTCTTCTGGCTTCCGTCCATTTTCTGCTCTTCGTGACCATCGTCCGGTTGTACAGCGCCACCACCGATCGCGACGGCCTGTTCCTGGCCATGCTGGCCTTTGCCGGGGTACTCGCCTCCGCGGTCTTCACCGTGGACACTTATTTCTTCGCGCTGTTCGTTGCCTTCCTGGTTTTCGGCGTAGCCACGTTTGTCGGCTTGGAAGTTCGCCGCGGCGCCGCAGGAGCTATTTTCCCGGCCGTCGATTCCAACCCCGCGCGCGAACGTCGCTTCCACCGCGCCCTTTCCGCCGCCGCAATTTCCGTAGCGATCGGTGGCGCGCTTCTTGGCTCCGTCCTGTTTTTCTTCTTTCCGCGCTTCAACGCCGGATACATGGCCCGCGCCGGTCTGCAGACTTCCCTGATGAGCGGC
>JAYVMO010000194.1:0-4274 GCA_043758915.1 Acidobacteriota bacterium
GATAGAAACAACGTGAAGCAGAAAAGTGAGCCGGGAAGAAGAAGGAGCGAAAAAAAGGGACAGGCTCTTTGGCCTGTCCCAAGGACGAGAATAATGGCGGGTTGCGAGCTTACTTTTTGGCGGCTTCGGCTTTGGCAGCTTCGACTTTGGCGGCGGCGTCGGCGTATTTCCTGGTGAAGCGTTCGACGCGGCCAGCGGTGTCGATGAGCTTCTGCTTGCCGGTGAAGAAGGGGTGGCAACTGGAGCAGATTTCGACGTTGAGCTTTTCGCCCTTGATGGTGGAACGCGTGGTGAAATTGTGGCCGCAGGCGCAGTGCACGGTAACTTGGTGATAGTCGGGGTGAATGCCGGTTTTCATGTGGCTCCAGTCGGTCGCGTCCGGTCTGCACGGCTACCCGGCAAGGCCAGGGAGATACAGCCGCGTCGCTAGGTCGCGAGCAATTTTTAATCATACGCGAAGAGGCGGACATTTCCAAATGGTGGGCGGACTGTGGCTAGAGGAAGAAGTTTGAATAGGAAATAGCCGAGGGAAGATTCGTGTTTTTTTTGCCCTGGTCGCAACGGGCGGGGCAAGCCCAGCCCCTACAAGGGTTTACGAAGGTCCGGAGTTGCGAACGAGGCGAACTGCAGAATCACACTTTTGGCAACTGTTGGAGGTACGTGAGACTAGAGAAGTGCTCAGGAGACGAAGGCGCAACCGATGCGGTAGCCACCTTTGGCGGTGCGCTCCGACCATACCGGCTTCAGATTGACGCGAACCGGCGGAAGAATGGGAACGTGCAAGACGGCGAGGACGCTTTGGGGGATTTCGTCGGCGGTATCCAGTTCGAGAGCGACGCCGCCGAAACCCAGATCGAGAACGCGTGCGCGGCGTGCGCCTGGTTCGCCAAGCACGGCGTAGGCGTTGGTACCGGACATGGAGACGCGTTCGGCTTTGCGTGGCACGGTGTAGACGCGTGGCGTGGCGGGTGAGCCAGCGAGAGGGGCTGCGGAAATGCCGGCAGCGGCAGCGGCGGCCACCAGCGGGGTTGGGGTTTTTTCCGGCGAGCGTTTCGATTCGATGGGAATGGGCATCGATGGCGCGGCGGAGCGTTCGGCAGGAGCAGGAGGAATGACGGCAGGTTCGGGTGCAGCGGAAGATTCGCCGCGGGAGACACCATTCGCTGAACGACTGTGATTGGCGTGCTTCAGGCGATAGAGCCGCTCATCGGCGACGCGGATCAACTGGTCGGCCTGTTCGCCATCCTGAGGAAAGGTGGCGAGGCCGTGGTCCATGTTCACGCTGACGCTTAATTGCAAGGACTGGAGGGTTTCCGCGAAAACCGTTTCGACGCGGCGGCTGAGGGCCAAGGTCTGAGCCGGATCGGTTTGTGGCAGGAGCAAGGCAAATTCATCGCCACCGATGCGGAAGGCGGAGTCGGAGGTGCGCAGCGCTCGTTTGAGAGTGGCCGCGGCGGCGCGCAAGACGTCGTCGCCGCGCGGGTGGCCATGTTTGTCGTTGACTTCCTTGAAGCGGTGCAAATCGAGCATGACGAGACCGAGAGGAACGCCATAACGGCGGGCACGGTTCAATTCCTTTTCGAAGGCTTCGTCGAAGAGGCGACGATTGTAGAGTCCGGTGAGTGGATCGGTGACGGCGTTTAGTTGCAGTGTTTTCAGTTGATCGTATTCGATGAGAATGGGCACACGGAACATGCCGGCGGTAGTGAGCACATCCATCAGAGCGGTTTTCAGGGAGACGGTGCGGTCTAGATGCTCGCTCAACTCGCGACGGCGGGTGAGCATCTCATCCCACAACTGCACGCACTGGCTCTCACGCAGATCGAGGTGCGTGAGAACGCGAAAGTAGCGCTGAAGAAACTGGCCACGCGCAGGGAGATCGAGGCTATCGAGCGTATCGGCAAGCAACTCGAGATAGGAATCCTCACTCGGCAAGCGCGGGGGCGCAGGCACGCCGGGGCTGGGCATATCCAGTTAACACCTGACCTCTGCCTATCCCCGCGGGTTTGGGGAAAGCACAAACTGCTTTCTCAACAGGACTGGGAGCAAGCCAGTGTCCAATCGTCTTGGAAATTAGGGAGGCTTCCAGCCGCGGACCAGTTCAGAGAACTTCGGCGTATCTTATTACAAAAGCAGGGCATAATGGGAAAATAACAAGGGGTGAGGCGGGCTTGGATTTAGCGCGAAGGTAACAAAACCACCCGAACTAGAGAGACGCCGACCAGAAATGAGCAGATAATTACTCTAGTGCCCTGAGAAATTCCAATCCAAAGAGGCGCATTTCTCCGGCATTGTCCTGCCGTAAGACGCGGGCTGCGATGGGGGGAGTCTCACTGGGAACGACACTGGAGGAGGCGGCGGAGGGTGCGGGGATGGTGAGATGGACCACCTGCTCGGGCCTTAGGATATGCATCAAGGCAATACAGGCACCTGTAGAGCTGATGTTCACGGTCTTGGTGAGCTCGATAAATTCCGCCCCCGAAGTATCCATTCCGCGAACAAAAACGGGCACTTGCAGCCGGATACGGGCGGAGCCGCGACGCTGGGAAGGATGCACGCCTTGCCCCTCTTTGAGAAGTTCTATCTCCACGATCACACCCTAGTACTGGGGAACTAGTACGAATACCAGCATATTGCATGCCAGAGATGAAATTGGCACCTCAACTGTAACTACATTTTTATCAATTGTTTACGAAGATTCGAAGAGCGACAAATTTTGCTCCTGCGAGCTAGTTTCTCGCCATACCCACTTGGTTTCCGCAAATGTGCAAATGGAACGCATTTACCATTGACAGTTCTAGACGCCTTTGCCAGTATGAGCAACCTGCATGGGAAAATTTTTGCCACATCTGCAAATAGGTGAGAAATAGAGATGGCCGGACGTATCGCTACCCCGACATCCGTGCGCGGAACTCAGCAGGCCCTGCCTCTCGATTTCGTGAGCCGGCTGCTGGACACGGTCGAGGACTCGCTGTTGGTGGCGGAACGGTCAGGGCGTTTGTTGCTGGTGAACTTGCGCGCACGGCAGTCCCTGGAATCTCAAGGGTATGGCGAGCCCAGCGCCGTGGATCTGTTCCAGGACATCCTGAAAGTCGAACCGGAAAAGATTTTCCGGCAGATCGAAAGCGGAGAGCACAAAGTTGAAATGGACATCGCGCGCGGCGAAACGAAATCGCGCGTAAAAATTCAATGGTTGCCGGAACCCGACTGGCTGATCGTGCAATTCCAGACGCGGGCGGAACAGGAGATTTTGCCGGACCCCGTGACGCAACTGACGGTGCAGCAACTTCTGCAGGAACGGGAAATCACCTACCGAAACCTGCTTGCGGCGTACCTGAAGTTGCAGGAAGTGAACCGGCAGAAGACGGTATTTCTGGCTTCAGCCGCGCACGAGTTGAAGACACCGCTGGCGGTGATCAAGGGTTACTACGATCTGATGTTGACGGGTTCCTTGGGCCGGTTGACGGACAAACAGCGGGACATTCTGGAAGAATCCAAAGACAGTTGCGAACGCCTGGTGCGACTGGTTTCGATGTTCCTCAACTATTCGGCATTGGAGAGCGGCAAGCTTGTCTTGCAACTGCGCGAAAATGATTTGCGGGACTGCCTGGACGAACTGGCGAAGCGCTGGTCGGAAGCATTTCAGCGCAAGGGCGTGCGGCTGGACACCAGCTTCGATCCATCGGTAGCAACATTCCGGTTCGATTATCAAAAAGTGCAGCAGGCAGCGGCGAATCTCCTGGACAATGCACTGAAACACACTCCCGCGGGAGGCAGCGTGACGTTGTGCGCCATGCCGCACTTCTGGGAACGCCGCGTGGCGGCAGTAGCGCCGGTTGAGGAGCGCCGCAGATTTCGTTTGCCGCGGCCCAACAGCGTGGAGGTGGCGGTGGCCGATTCCGGGCCAGGCATCGCCGCGGAACACCATCAGGAGATTTTCGAAGATTTCGTGCGCGTGGACCGCAATACGTCAGGAATGGGTCTGGGGCTGGCAATTGCCAAACGATTGGTGCAAGCGCACCGCGGAAAAATCTGGGTGGAGAGCGATGCGCGAGGGGGGAGTAGGTTCACGTTTCTATTGCCGATGGACCAGAATTAACGAAGCCGGTTTGGAAAGCGAGAAAGGAAGAGAGCGATGGCCGCAGAGGTGAAAGAAAAGGTTCTCGTGGTGGATGACGAGCCGAGCATTCGAAAGTATTTGCAGACCTTGCTGGAAGTGGACGGATTCGATGTGGAGACCGTCAGTTCCGGCAAGGAAGTGATCAAAAAGGTGA
>JAYVMO010000195.1:0-5922 GCA_043758915.1 Acidobacteriota bacterium
CTCCTGGGTTATCTCTTCCAGCTAATTCGAAATGTCGTCTCAGCAGCAAATCGCTCGCCTATCTATCTTAGCCCTTCTTTCCGCTTTCCGTGCACTGCGTATCGCGCCGTCTAAAATGTAACCGAAGGGGGCAACGTCGCGCCATTTAAGATGTAACCCGACCAAATCAGAGTTTCGGGGAGGATCCGGTTGGGGAACAAAGGGAGATGGGAGTATCTGCGGGCTATTTACGAGCGTTATCGATTGTCGGGACGCCCGGGCAAGCAGGTGATTCTGAGTGAGTTTTGCGCCAACACGGGCTATCACCGGAAGTACGCCATCCGGCTGTTGAATGGGCCGCGGCCGGAGACGCGGCGCAAGCGGCAAGAGCGCCGGCGCGGATTGAGCTACAGTCAGGAAACGCTAGCGATTCTGACCGCGGTGTGGGAAGCGGCCGGCTACCCGTGGTCGGTGCGGCTGAAAGCGCTGTTGCCGGTGTGGATGCCGTGGATTCGCAAACGGTTTCGCCTGCGCGCGGAGATCGAGAAGCAATTAGTGACCATCAGCGCGCGACAGATGGACCGGCGGTTGAAAGCCCAGAAGACACAACGGCGGCGGCGCATCTACGGACGCACCAAGCCAGGCTATTTGCTGAAGCACCACATTCCGGTGAAGACCGACAGTTGGGATGTGCACGAGCCTGGTTTTACGGAAGTGGATTTGGTTTCGCACTCCGGCGATTCGGCCGCAGGAGAGTTCGCGCATTCTCTGAACGTGACCGACATTCACACCACGTGGACGGAATCGCGGGCGGTGCTGGGACGCGGGGAAGAGGCCGTACAACGGGCCTTAAATGAGATCCGCGGAGTGCTGCCGTTTGCTCTGCGCGGGGTGGACTCGGACAACGGATCGGAGTTCATCAACTGGCATCTGAAGACGTGGTGCGATCGGGAGAAAATCCAGATGACGCGGGGACGTCCGTACAAGAAGGACGATAACGCCCACGTGGAGCAGAAGAACTGGACGCACGTGCGCAAACTGTTGGGCTGGGAACGCTACGACACGCACGAAGCGGTGGCGGCCATCAACAATCTCTACGCGCAGGAGTTGCGTCTGTGGCTGAATCTGTTTCTGCCCTCGGTGAAGCTGGTGAAGAAGATGCGCGTGGGGTCGAAAGTGCGGCGCGTGTACGATGCGGCGCGGACGCCATTCGAGCGGGTGCGGGCCTGCGGGCAAGCGGATGCGGCGAAAGTGGCCCAGCTCGAGGAGTTGCGCAAGCGGCTGGACCCGTTCCAACTGAGCCAGGTCATCAAGCGAAAGCTGGAGCGGATCTCGGAGCGGGCCAATCGCCGGCTGAGTCCGAAGGCGCAAGAAAACTCAGCCCACGAAACCAAGCGAAAGCGCGCGCCGGGCAACGGCTGTGGAAAAGACGGGCCAACACCGCCCTTGGAAATCAAAAAGCGATTTCCACTTTCCCACAGCCGCAACAACAACAAACAGCCTTCGGTTACATTTTCAATGTCTCGACAACACAACCTACGGTTACATTCTTAGATGGCTTGACGCGCACTGCGCCCCCTGCACATCGGGCGGCCTCATTCCCTGCTGCTGCCCGTATGCCGACCATGCATCGTACTCACCCCGATGGAAACGCGGCGAATCCACATGGGTCGAAACATTCGGCAAAAGAATCGGGGATGGCCCAGCGGCGTTCATCGGCGACCATGCGGTGATCCACGCCACTCCCACGGGCGATACTCTCGAAGCCGATGAAATCAAGTTCTCCCACGCTACGGCAGCTTCTTCTTCGCCCGCGGGCAAACCTAAACCTTGATAGGTTGCACCTGAATAAGACTCCGTCGTTTTCGCGCTTTACGCGCTTTCATTCGGCTAGTCCTCCACTACGTGGCACGAATGCGTCTTTAATACCAGCCACACGCGCTGCCCCGCTGCCAGCGCCAGCGCACGCACCGCGCCAGGTGTAACGTGCACCGTAAACTCCATACCACAATCCACGCGCACCACGACCATGGCGCCGCGCTGCTCCAGCAAAACCATCTTCCCTTCCAAAATATTCCGCGCACTCAACGCGACCGGCCTCTCCGTGGCCAGAAGAATGTCCCCGGCGCGAATCGCAACGCGCACGCGGTCTCCTGCCGTCGCATAGCCCAGCGGCACCTCGATCTCGCAGGCGCTTTCGCCTAGCCGCACACGCATCACTCCGTCCGGCTCGCGCAAGTCCAGCACCGTTCCACGCAGCAAATTCTCAAATCCCGCGGCTTGCGCCAGCCGCGTGCGCCGCGGTGCATCCAGAACTTCCCGCGGAGTTCCTTCGCTCAGCACTTGCCCGCGATCCATGGCAATCACTCTCTCGCCCAGCGCATCCACTTCCTCGCGGCTGTGCGTTACATACACAATGGGAATCTGCCGCGCGGCATTCCACGCGCGCAGGTCATCCACGATGGCGCCCTTGAGCTCGGCGCCAAGCCCCGTCAGCGGCTCGTCCAGCAGCAGAATCCGCGGCGAGGTCACCAGCGAGCGTGCCAGCGCCACGCGCTGCTTTTCTCCGCCGGAAATTTCCCCAGGCTTTCGCGCGCGCAATTTCTCCACGCCAAAGGCTTCGAGAATCTCCATCACTTTTCTATGCCGTTCGGCTGCTTCCAAGTGCGGCAAGCCATACGACACATTTGCTTCGACGCTCAGATGCGGAAAGAGGGCCAGGCTCTGAAACACATAGGCAATGCGCCGTTGTTGCGCGGGCAGGTTTACGCCCCGCTCCAAATCCAGGAGCACCTCGCCGCCGATGGCGATGCGGCCCGCATCCGGACGCAGCAATCCAGCAATGCAGTCGAGCAGTGTCGATTTTCCCGCTCCCGACGGCCCGAACAAAATGTTGATTCCCGGTGGAATGTCCACGGATACGTCCAAAACAAAATGGGAAGGTCCCGCGCTGCGCTGCTCTTTGCGCACGCGCGCGGTCAGTGCGCCCGCTTTTACTTCGCCGGCCACGGTGTCCACACGCGGCGGTTCACCGCATACACAACGGATAGAACGGCAAACGAAATCGCCAGCAGCACCAGCGCCAAGCGGCCGGCTTCGGCATATTCCAGAGATTGCACGTGGTCGTAAATATCGATCGATACCGTGCGCGTCACTCCCGGCAAATTGCCGCCGACCATCAGCACCACGCCGAATTCGCCCATGGTATGCGCGAAACTCAGGACCACCGCGGTGACCACGCCGGGCAGCGAGAGCGGCAGGATCACGCGCGAAAATGTTCGCAGCCGTCCCGCGCCCAGCACCGCAGACGCATCCAGCAGTTTCGGATCGACGGATTCGAACGCGGCAATCAGCGGCTGGACGGCAAACGGCAAGCTGTAAAGAACCGACGCCAGCACCAGCGATTCGAATGTGAACGCCAAACCATGGCCAAACACCGCCATCCATATTTTCCCCAGCGGGCCATGCGGCCCCATCGCCACCAGCAGATAAAAACCCAGCACCGTCGGAGGCAGCACCAGCGGGAGCGCCACTATAGATTCCAGCAGAAATTTCCCTCGCCATTTCGAAAACGCCAGCCAGTACGCCAGCGGCATTCCTATCAGCAGTAAGACAGCCGATACACAGAGTGCGAGTTTTAGAGAGAGGAGGAGCGCTTCGGTATTCATGGTTTAGGGCCGGTGGGTGCGGCAATCCCGGAAACCGCGAATCCATATTTCTGCAACGTTCTTTTTCCCGATTCGCTCTTTACATAATCAAGGAACTTGAGGGCCGCTTCCTTATTTGTTGCATTTTTCAAAACGACCGCACCCTGTTCGATCGGGTCGTACTGCTGCAGCGGAATTTTCCATCGCTTCCCAGCGCTCATTGCCGGTGATACGGCCAGCGACATCGCCACGATGCCCGCCTGTGCGCTCCCGGACTGCACGAACTGCGCCGCCTGCGAAATATTTTCTCCGAACACCAGCTTGGCCTTCACTTGTTCATAAATTCCCGCCTTCCGCAGGGCAGCAACCGCCGCGCGTCCATACGGCGCATGTTCCGGATTGGCGATGGCGATCTTTTGCACGCTCGCATCGAGCAACGCGTTCCATCCCTGTCTGGTCACGTCCACCTTCGCATCCGCAGGCATCCAAATCACGATGCGGCCCACCGCATACTTATATAGAGTTCCGGGTTCGGCCAGCTCCGCGGCCACCAGCTTTCGCGGATAGTCGATGTCCGCGGAGAAAAATACATCGAAGGGCGCGCCATTCTGTATCTGTGAGAAGAAATTCCCGCTCGATCCATAGGTCACATCGATTTTCGCCGCATTTTGCTTCTCGTACCTCTCCACCAGTTCGCTCATCGCGAAATTTAAATCCGCCGCCGCCGCCACGCGCACCGCTTGTCTCTGCGCTTGGGCTTCCACGGCGGCGCTGCAAACCAGAATCAGCGCCCCAAGAATTCGCACTACAAGCCTTATTTTCTTTCCCACATCTACTCTTCCGGGTGACTTTTGTTTTCTCCGCAAACTCCGCATTGTTCCTTTCTTCGTTCTTCACACACGCAGGATCATCACTTCCGTGGACTTGATCAACGCCGCGGCGCGCTCTCCCGGTTTCAACCGCATCTCTTTCGCCGCGTCGGCAGTGATAATCGCGGTGATGTGCTGCTCCCCGATCGCCAGCGTAACTTGCGCCAGCAACCCGCTGTATTTGATCGACAGCACCCTGCCGATCAACTGATTTCGCCCGCTGATTTTCCGGAAATTCCCACGGCGTGTCTCGATGTCCCCGCGGTCCAGCTTTTGCGGAAATAAACGGTCGATTTCACTTTCCGGCACGCGATGATGCCCGCCCGGCGTCTTGGCGCTTTTGATTTTTCCGCGGTAGATCCACTGCTTCAGGGTGGGATAACTGATGCCCAGAATATTCGCGGCTTCCCGCGGCGCCAGCAGTCTCTGCACAAGGCCCTCCTGCGAATCCGTAGAATAACGCATAAAGAATCGCATAATCAATACGTTTTTATACGTTTCTTACAGGTGTATGCATTCGCGAAACCTGGTCTCTTGGCGCAAGCGCCGGTGGATTCCGCGCCAGCGAGCGTGCCGGCGAACCACGATCGTATTGGTTCTCTGAACTTGCCCTAATTGCGCAGCGGCTTGCCCGTCTTCAGTGTGTAAGCGATGCGTTCCTGCGTTTTCTTTTCGCCGAGCAGCGAGACGAAGGCCTCGCGCTCCAGGTCCAGCACGTACTGCTCGCTCACCATTTGCGGCGAGGTCAGCGCGCCACCCGCAAGAATGTTCGCAAGTTTTCTGGCGACCTGGGCGTCGTACTCCGAAGCATATCCGCCACGCAGGAGCATGTGAATTGCCAGCTTCGCGCCCGCCAGGAATTGTTCGCCAAGCACTTTGATCTGCGTGGTCTGCGCGCCTTCCTGCCAGCTTGCGGCCAGCGGTTTGTATCCACCGCGCACCAGCGCCAGCGCCGCTTCCTTGGCGTCACCGACGAGCCGCTCGAGATTCATCGAGACGCCGTCATTGCGCCGCAGGAATCCCATCTCGCGGTTCTCTTCCACGCTCGTTCCGACCTTGGCCATGGCGATGGCTTCGAACAGCGGTTTCAGCGCGTGGAACAGATCCAGATCCTCGCCGCCGGCGGCATGTTCGTTGGCGCGGATGAGCATCTCTTTGGTTCCGCCGCCGCCGGGAATCAATCCCACGCCCACTTCCACGAGGCCCATGTAAGATTCGGCCGCGGCCTGAATCTTCGCCGCGTGGAGACTGATTTCGCACCCGCCGCCCAGGGCCATTCCCTGCGGCGCCGCCACCACCGGCTTGGGCGCGTACTTGATCGCCAGATTCACGTTCTGGAATTGTTTCACCGCGAGGTGCAGCTCATCCCACTCCTGCTCCTGCGCGCCCACGAGCACGAGCATCAAGTTCGCGCCCACCGAGAAATT
>JAYVMO010000196.1:0-3717 GCA_043758915.1 Acidobacteriota bacterium
AACGCGCTGGCCCAGGAAACGCAAACGGCCGTTCCGGGAATCGCCAGCAACGGACGCCATCAGGACCAAGGCAACAAGAAAGAGCAATTTGTGGATGACGCAAAAAATCGCGGCGAACTCAAAAACGACTCAGCACCTTCTTTCAACCGGGAAACTGCCGGGTCGCATCGAAAGCGCAAAGTGAACCCGCAACTTTCTGGAGATGCTGGCGATTTTTCGGCCATCAGCCGCTGGAATTTCAGGAGCCTCGGAAGCGTGTTTTTGACGGATCAAAAGCAGATTTGGACCAGCCCCGCGAAGTTGGAATTTTCCGACGCGCTCTGGCTCACTCCCCTCGCTGGCTTTACCGCAGGACTCATGGTTACCGACCGCGATACCAGCTGGCACATTGTTCGCGACTCCAAAACCACTGCTCACTACAACACCATTTCCAACGCTGGCATCGCTGCCATGCTTGGCGGCACGGCTGGAATGTATCTCGCCAGCTTTTCCACTCGCAACGAACACTGGCGCGAAACCGGTTTCCTGGCCAGTGAAGCGGCAATCAATAGTTTCGTCACTCTCGAAGCGCTGAAATACTCTTTCGCGCGCCAGCGGCCCTTCGAAGGCGATGGTTCCGGAACATTCTTTCGTGGAGGCAACTCATTTCCCTCCGAGCATTCTGCTGCGGCATGGTCTGTGGCTGCCGTCATCGCGCACGAATATCCTGGCCCGCTCACCAAGATCGTTGTCTACAGCCTGGCCTCGCTCGTCGATTATTCCCGTTTTCGCGCCCGCCAGCATTTTCCTTCCGACATCTTCATTGGCAGCGTGATCGGCAATCTTGTCGCCCAGGATGTTTACTCTCGCCATCACGATCCTGAACTCGGTGGCAGTACCTGGACGTCCATTCACCACCAGATCAAACACAGTGAATCCTCATCGAGCGCCAGTATGGGCTCGCCTGCCGTCCCCTTGGACAGCTGGATTTATCCCGCGCTGCAGCGCTTGATCGCACTCGGCTACATCGATTCGGCGTTCCTCGACATGCGCCCCTGGACCCGCTTCGAATGTGCGCGTGTGATTGTCGAAGCTGCGGAACGACTGGACACTTACGAACCCGATTCCGGCGAAGCGCGCAAAATTTATGGCGCGCTATCCCTGGAATTTCAGCAGGATTTGCAGCTGCTCGAGGGTGGCAACAATCTTCGTTTACAGGCCGAATCCATCTACACCCGCGCTACGGGAATTTCCGGAAAACCTCTCGCCGCCGGTTACCAATATAATTTTGGCCAGACCATCATCAACGATTCCGGGCGTCCCTACGAACAGGGCTTCAACAACATCTCCGGCTTTTCCGGATGGGCTACCGACGAATTTTTCAGCCTGTATCTTAGCGGCGAATTCCAGGCGTCGCCTTCCGCCGCTGGCCTCACCGACTCTGCCCGGCAAACCATCGCCGCGGCGCAAGGCACTCCTGTTCCGCTTCCTCCCGCCTCTCGCATCCCGGCTGTCCAGCGTCTCGCTTTTCGCGATAGCTACGCCGCTATCACTCTGAGTAACTGGCAGCTTAGTTTTGGCAAGCAGACTCTTTGGTGGGGCCCTGGCGAAGGCGGCTCCATGATGCTCAGCAACAATGCCGCTCCCATCACGATGTTTCGCGTCAGCCGAGTGTCACCCTTCAAACTTCCCAGCCTCCTCGGATGGTTTGGTCCGATGCGTGTCGATTTTTTCCTTGGCCAACTTTCCGGGCAAAACTTTCTCTTTGGCACCAACGGCTTGCAGGGTAGTTGGGACGCCCCCGCATCTCCGGCGCCCATGATCAGTGGCGAACACTTCAGTTTCAAGCCGACCCGTAACCTGGAATTCGGATTCTCTCTTACCACCCTTTTCGCCGGCAATGGCGTGCCTTTTACAACGCACACCTACTTGAACGGAATCGTCAGTTTCGGTAACGGATTGCCCGGCACCATAAAGGATCCTGGGGATCGCCGCTCCGGCTTCGACCTGAGTTACCGTCTGCCATTTCTCCGCAATTGGGCTACGTTCTACGCCGACGGTTTTGCCGACGATCAATTCACTCCGGTCGCCTACTGGGACCGCTCCGCGTGGACAGGCGGCTTGTACATTTCCCACTTTCCCAAAATTCCAAAGCTCGATCTGCGTTTGGAAGGTGTCTACACCGACATTCCCGCAGGCGGCAAAATCGGCAGTGGATTTTTTTATTTCAATACTCGCTTCCGCAGCGGCTACACCCAGGATGGCCTTTTACTTGGCAGTTGGATTGGACGCCAAGGCCAAGGCGCTCAAGCCTGGGCCAATTACTGGTTCACTCCCAAAAATCGTTTGCAATTGGCCTTTCGTCACGAAAAAGTGAGTGCCGGGCCCTACTTCATTCCTGGAGGCGGCACCATTACCGATTTTTCCGCGCGCGGCGATGTTTGGAGCAGCTCGCGCCTGGCTATTTCCGCCAGCGGACAGTACGAATCCTGGATTTTTCCGTCCATTCAAAAAGGCCGGCAAGTCAACTTTACGACCAGTGTGCAACTGACCTATCGTCCCGGCTCATTGCATCTGGATTCAGGAAAACCGCAGTGAATCAGGGAGCGGCATAATCGTGGGTCCAGTGGGAACAAAACCGAATCACCAGCCTGGCCAGCACCCGCCCAATGGTGTGGCCACGAACTCTGCTCTGCAGCTTCGTTCGCGCGCCCGCACAGAAATTCCACGGCTGTTCTGGCAACGGCGGCGCTTTCTTTTCAACTGCGCCCTGGCCGGACTTTTTCTCGGTGTACTCGTCGCGTTGCTGATCCCCGCGCGTTATGAATCTGCAGTGCAATTGATGCCGCCGGACAGCGCGGCCAACACTGGACTGGGCTTGGTAGCCGCGCTAAGCGCGAAAACCGGTGGCGCTCTGGGAAGTTCCATGGGCGATGTTCTGGGCATAAAAGGCTCAGGCGCCTTGTTCGTCGGAATTTTGCGCAGCCAGACCATCGAAGACCGTCTGGTGCAGCGTTTCGAACTGCAAAAAATTTACTCACTTCGCCTGCCCGAAGACGCGCGCCACAAGCTCTCCGAAAATAGTTCCGTCTCCGAAGATCGCAAAAGCGGGATCATCACCATCACCGTTGCCGATCATGATCGCCAGCGCGCCGCGGCCCTTGCCCAGGCCTATGCCGAAGAGCTGGACCGCGTCGTCTCCGATCTCTCCACTTCCTCGGCGCGCCGCGAGCGCATCTTCCTCGAAGAACGTCTCCGCGCCGTTAAGCTGGACCTCGACCTGGCCTCCCGCGAATTTGGCCAGTTTGCCAGCAAAAACGTTGCCCTGGATCTTCAGGAACAGGGGCGTGCCATGTTCGAAGGTGCGGCGCTCCTGCAAGGCCAGTTAATTGCCGCCGAAGCCGAACAAAAAGGCCTGGAAGAAATCTTCACTCCCAACAACGTCCGCGTCCGTTCCGTGCAGGCGCGCATCGCGGAACTGCGCCGCCAGCTGGGAAAAATTGGCGGGGTCGCCGGGCCGGCCGACAGCGTCACAAACGCCAGCGTCACCGCACCCGGCGACTCGCAAATTCCCACGCTGCGCAAACTGCCGCTTCTCGGTGTGGCCTACGCCGATCTATATCGCCGCAGGAAAATTCAGGAAGTGGTCTACGAAACGCTTACCCAGCAGTACGAATTGGCCAAGGTGCAGGAAGCCAAGGAAATTCCCAGCGTCAAAGTTCTCGACCGCGCACAAGT
>JAYVMO010000197.1:0-2477 GCA_043758915.1 Acidobacteriota bacterium
CTTCGAGCCATGTTGCCCCCTATGACAGAGTTGAAGTCGAGTCGCGAAATCGCTTTTACGCAAGCGGGGCGCGAAGCAGCGGAAAATGTGAGCAGCGGAAAGTTTTTCCACGGCCTCAGCGAACTGGAAGCGGCCTTCCTAAAAAAAGTGGCAGCTAAGAAAAACGCATTGAGACTGACTCCTGAAGCAACGCTGGGGATCAATGTGTCCGCTCTGCAAAAGTTGCGGCGGCGCGGGCTGATTGAAATTCGCGAAAGCTTGTCGGAAAGAAAACGCAAGACGCAACGCGTGATTGCGTGGAAGAGCAGAGTGGCGCTGCGATCTGAAAAAACGGAACGCGCAGCGGAAACAGAAGGAGAAATAAATGCAGAGACACAGAGAGTGCAGAGAGAAGAAAAAATTCGAGAATTGCTCGAAACGGAACGAGGGCCGCTGCCGCTGCCGCAATTGTTGAAACTGGCGCGGGTGACGCGCTCGGTGATCGAGCGCATGCTGCGCGAGGGATTGCTGGAAAGCTGGGAAGAGGCCATCGATCCGGCGGAAGATCCGTTTGATGTGGGATATATGGCAGCAGCGCACGACTTGAACGCGGAACAGGAAAGCGCGCTGAAAATGATTCGCGCGCGATTCGAGCTCGGCGAATTCGGCGTGCAACTGTTGCACGGCGTGACGGGAAGTGGAAAAACAGAAGTGTATTTGCGCGCCGTGCAAGAAACTTTGGCGCGCGGCAAAACCGCGATTGTTCTCGTTCCGGAAATCGCGCTGACCCTGTGGATCGGGCGCCAGTGCCGCGCTTGGTTTGGAGCGCGCTTCGAAGGCGTGGCGGTATTGCACTCGGCGCTGAGTGACGTGGAGCGCGCGCGGGAATGGTGGCGCGTGCGCAATGGCGAAGCGCGCGTCGTGGTGGGGACGCGGTCGGCGGTGTTTGCGCCGCTGGAAAATATCGGGTTGATCATCGTCGATGAAGAGCAGGAGAACAGTTACAAGCAGGAAGAGACCCCGCGGTATCACGGGCGCGACGTGGCGATCGTGCGCGCGAAAATGGAAGGCGCGGCGGCGCTGCTGGGTTCGGCGACGCCGTCGCTTGAGACTTATCATCACGCGCGGAACGGGAAGTACGAACTGCTGACCATCGCGTCGCGCGTGGAAAACCGCTCGCTGGCGAACGTGGAAATCGTCGATCTCCGCGAAGATTTTCAGCAAACGCACAAGACCAGCCCGATTTCGACGGCGCTACACGCGGGAATCCAGGAGTGCCTCGCGGCGGGCACGCAAGCGCTGGTGCTTATCAACCGGCGCGGGTACTCGTGGTCCGTGCTTTGCCGAAGCTGCGGCGCCGCGGTGCAATGCGTGAATTGCAGCATCTCGATGACGCATCACAAACACCGCAACCGGCTGGAGTGCCATTATTGCGGGTCGGTCCAGCCGATTCCGAAAGAGTGCCCGAAGTGCCAGTCGCAGTACGTTTATTTTTTTGGCGAGGGATCAGAGCACCTCGAAGAACGATTGCGGAAAGAGTTTCCCGGCGCGCGCATTGCGCGGCTGGACCGGGACACGGCGCGCACGAAGCGGCAGTATCAGGAGACGCTGGGAGCATTTGCGGGCGGCGCGCTGGACATCCTCGTGGGCACGCAGATGCTGGCGAAGGGGCACGATTTTCAACGGGTGACACTGGTCGGGGTGATTTCCGCGGACTCGTCGCTGAGCATGCCGGATTTTCGCGCGGCGGAGCGGACATTTCAGTTGCTGACGCAAGTGGCCGGGCGCGCTGGGCGTGGCGAATTGAAGGGGCGTGTGCTGATCCAGACGTACTATCCGGAGCATTACGCGGTCCAGGATGCCGTGCGGCAGGACTACACCGGCTTTTTTGAGCGCGAGATGCACTTCCGGCACATGATGGCGTATCCGCCGTACACGTCGCTGGCCAACGTAATCGTGCGGGATGTGAGCTTGGAGAAGGCCATCCGGTGGTCGCGGCAGCTTTCGGAGTACTTTTCGCCGCACGACGGGAAGGGCGTGCGAATTCTCGGCCCGGCGACGGCACCGCTGGCGCGGTTGAAGAAGGAGCATCGGTACCAGTTCTTGCTGAAGTCGACCAAGCGGGCGCTGCTGACCAAATTGCTGGCAGGGGCGCTGGCGTATTGCGAGGCGAAAGAGATTCCGCAGATGGCGGTGCTGGTGGATATGGATCCGCTGAGCTTGTTTTAGAGTGATCGGTGGCTCCGGCAAGTTCGGGGATCCACTTTTTGCAATGATTCAGAAGCGCCCCCTCCCCCCTCCCCCTATTTTCGAGCTAAGAGTGGCAAACAAAGGGGTTACGGGCGCGGAGTGCGTATCAGTGGCAAATAAACGACTTACGGGAGATGCGATGCCCGAGGATTTTTGGTTAGAGAGACCCATGCCATGCCGGTGTTTTGAAAAAGAGTGCGGAAGCAGTTGATTACAAAAGAGTTGTGAAACACTCTTGGGGCGAAGAG
>JAYVMO010000198.1:0-6667 GCA_043758915.1 Acidobacteriota bacterium
GTCTACATCAACAAACACAGGAAAGACCCGCCCTCGCGCCCCGACAATTGGGTCAACTAGAATTTCGTGTTTGGAAGTCCGAAGCTAGAGGCTCTTCCCGAGTTCCCCTAAGCCGCCCCGCCGATCACGTGAAACTTCATGAAGTTCGTCGTCCCGCGAATCCCCATTGGCGTCCCCGCCACAATCCCGATTACGTCGCCCTTGCGCACCAGCCGCTCCTCGAGCAGCCGCTTCTCAGCCATCGCCGCCAGTCCATCCACCTTCGCCACGTCGCTGATGTTCCGCGGCAGCACGCCCCAAATCAGCGCCATCCTCCGCCGCGTCTCCGCCTCCGGCGAAAATGCCACGATAGGCACCAACGGCCGGTAGCGCGACACCAGCCGCGCCGTAAACCCGCTGTGCGTGAACACCGCGATCAGCTTCATGTGCAGCTCGCGCGAAGCATGGCACACCAGCTCCGCCACCGTCTCCGCCACCTTCAATTGTTCCTGCGTCGACGGCCGCGGAAATTCCGTGATGCTCGCTTCCGCCTCGTCGATGATCCGCGCCATCATGCTCACGGCCTCCACCGGATATTTTCCCGAAGCCGTCTCCGCCGAAAGCATCACCGCGTCCGACCCGTCGAAAATCGCGTTGGCCACATCCGAAGCCTCCGCGCGCGTTGGCCGCGGATTTTCCGTCATCGATTCCAGCATCTGTGTCGCGGTAATCACCGGCCTGCGAAACTCCCTGGCCCGCGCAATAATCGTCTTCTGCACCACCGGCACGCGTTCCGGATTCATCTCCACGCCCAGGTCGCCGCGCGCCACCATCACGCCGTCCGCCACGCGCAATATCGCATCCAGGTTCTCGATCGCCTCCGGCTTTTCCAGCTTGGCAATCACCGGCGTATCTTTTCCCGCGCGCCGGATCAGCGCCTTTGCCAGCAGCACATCCTCCGGCCGCCGCACGAAACTCACCGCGATGTAATTCGCTCCGTGCTTCAGCGCAAATTTCAGGTCGGCGCGGTCCTTCGGCGTCAGCGCCGGCACGCGCAGCTTCACTCCTGGCAGGTTGATCCCCTTGTGCTCGCCCAGCGCGCCGCCGTTCACCACTTCGCAAATCACGTTAGCGCCGCGCACCCGTTCCACGCGCAGCTCAATCAGCCCATCCGACAGCAGGATGCGGTCTCCCCGGTGCACTTCCCTCGGCAGCGGCGTGAACGTCGTGTTCACCCGCGTCGAATCTCCCAGGATTCGCGCCGTCGTAATCACGAATTGCTGCCCCGCGCGAAGCATCACCGGGCCGCCGCCCGCCAGTGCTCCCGTTCTAATCTTCGGACCCTGCAGGTCGGCAAGTATGGCGATCGGTTTCTGCCGCTCGATGGCCGCTGCTCGCAGCATGGCGATGCTCTGCGCATGCTCTTCATGCGAGCCGTGCGAAAAATTCAGCCGCGCCACGTCCATCCCCGCGCGCAGCAATTGCTGGATGATCCGCAACGAGCGGCTCGCCGGCCCAATCGTGCACACGATTTTCGAATGCCTAAATTCCATGGTTTCGCAGGACAGACTTTCCGTTTGTCCTCTTTCTTTCCCAGTTGGATTCCTAAAGCAGATCTCTTGGTTCGCCAGTTTTGCTGGCTTTCTTACTTCGTCGCGGCAAACTCCGCCACGATCTTCACCAGCACGTCCACTCCCTTCGTGAACGACGCCAATGGAATCCTCTCGTCGTCTCCGTGCATCCGGCTGAAATCCTCATCCGTCAGCGGAAAGGGATTCAGCCCGTAAGCCTGCACGTTGTGCAGCCGCAATTGCGCGGAATCCGTCGCTCCGGTGGATTGAAACGGCAGCACCGGCACGCCGGAAAATTCCTGCGCCGCCACTCTTGTGATCGTGGCATAGAAATCCGACTCTAGCGAGGAAGGCGGCGCGGCCAGTCCTGCGTCCGGCTGCAATTCGAAATGCACCTGCGGATCGTTCACCAGTTTCGTAAGCTCGCCCAGAAGAATATCAATCGTGTTTCCCGGCAGCAAACGTATGTTCAGATTGGCCCGCGCCTCGCTCGGAATCACGTTGACGCGCACACCCGCCGTCAGCATCGTCGGCGCAATCGAATCCCTTATCATCGAATTCCACAGCGGGTTCGCTTCGGAGATCACCTTCTGCGCGTGTTCTCCGCGATCCGGCGTGTCCAGCGCCCGCATCCACTTTCCCATCTCATCGTCCTCCAGCACCGCAAGCTGTTCGAAATATCTCCTCACAATCGACGTGAAATGCACCGGCGCGTTATACGCCCCGATCTTTGCGACCGCCGCCGCCAGATGCACCACTGCATTTTCCTTGGTCGGCCTGGACGCGTGTCCCGACGGCCCGCGCGCAATCACCGCCACGTTTTCCGCCACCTTTTCGCTCGCCTGCACCGCCACGTATTCCACTTTCCCTTTTTTCAGGAAGACTTCGCCGCCCTCGTTCAGCGCATATCCCGCCGCGAATTTGTCCCAATACTTCGCGATCAGAGTTTTTATGCTGGCATCTCCGCCCTGCTCTTCGTCATCCGTCGCCAGAAAAATCACGTCGCGGTTCAGTCGCGCCATCGAACGCTTTAGCGCGATAAATGCGGCAAGGTTCGCCGCCAGCATGCCCTTGTCGTCGATGGCCCCGCGCCCATACAAATAGCCATCCTTTATTTCCGCACCGAACGGATCCACCGTCCACTTCGAACGGTCCACACCGACCACGTCCATATGCGCCACCAAAAGCAGCGCCTTCGACGGATCGGCCACTGCCGCGCTGCGCAGCCGCGCCACTACCGCGCTCCGCCCCGGCGCCACTTCCAGCAACTCCGGCGTGATCCCTTCTTTCTCCAGTACTCCCGCGATGTACTTCGCCGCCGCCTGCTCGTTCCCCGGCGGATTCGTCGTGTTGATCTTGATCAGGTCCGTAAGCCATCCCTGCGCTTCTTTTGCCAGTGCCGAGGTATCCCCAATCGGCGACGGATTCATCGGTATCCCCGGCGCCGCTGCACCCGGCGACGGCACCTGCGCCGCTACCGGCAAGCTTGCCGCCAACACCAGCGCCACCGCGCCCAACCATGCAAACATTCTGCGGTTTCCGTTCACGAAAACGCCCCCCATCTCATTTTTGCCCAGCAAACGTTTTGTTCTGATTGCGCTTCATACTAACATGCAGGTGTGGGCGTCCGGACGCGGCTGCTTGCTGGCGTTGCGTAAATTCAACCGCTGGGCCGCCAGCCGCAACGCTCCATGCCGCGTGCTCCGGGGCTAGAGAGTAATTTCGCAGTGCAGGGTCAGGGGGAAGTAATGAAAGCGCTTTTTTCGATATTTCTGGTAACCGTGCTCGCGGCCGCGCTCCTTGTGCCGCTCGCTGAAAACTGCGCGTTCGCGCAAGCCCCGACCGGCCCCCAAGGCGGCCAGTCCCCGCAAAGTGCGGCTCCTACACCACCACCTGCGCTAAAGCAGAAACCCGCCGACTCCGGTGTCACCATCTCCGTGGATGTTCCCGTCGTCTCCCTCGACGTCGTCGCCACCACCCAGCACGGCGACATCCTCAGCGGCCTCAAGAAAGAAAACTTCCGCATCACCGAACGCGTTGGCAAAGTGGACGTCCCCCAGACCATCTCCAGCTTCGGTCCCACCGACGCTCCCATCACCATCGTCATGCTTCTCGAATTCAGCAGCCGCGGTTATGCCGAATACTTCGGCTATCAGGCCAAGTATTGGGCTGATGCTTTTTTCCCCAACCTCCAGCCGAAAGACTGGGTGGCCCTCGAAACTTTCGACATGAAGACGCGCATCGAAGTCGACTTCACCCAGAACAAGGATGAAGTTCGCAACGCCATCTACCACCTCTATTTTCCCGGTTTCAGCGAATCCAATGTTTTTGATGCGCTGCTGGAAACCACCGACCGCTTGAAAGGCGTGAAAGGCAAAAAGTCCATTCTGCTCATCGCTTCGGGTGTCGACACTTTTTCAAAACATACTCTCGACCAAACCATGAAAGCGCTGCGTCAAAGTGATGTCCCCATCTTCGTCGTGGGGCTTGACCGGCCATACACCAATTTTCTTGACTCGCATGGCTCGCAGAGTTCCCACTTGGACTTCCTGCAGGGCGAGAATCAGCTCAAGACCTTCGCGCAAGAAACCGGCGGCAACGCCTGGTTCCCGCAATTCGACGGCGAACTTCCCGGCATCTTTCAGCAAGTGGCGGCCTTCCTTCGCCACCAGTACAGCATTACCTACAGCCCCACCACTGGCGCTCACGACGGCAAATTCCACAAGATCAAGGTCGAACTGGTCGCCCCCGATGGCGGCCCCATTACCATCCTCGATCAAAAAGGCAAAAAGCAGAAATACCAGGTCTACGTCCGCGAAGGCTACACCGCAACCCAAGCCGGCGCCGGCGACTGACCCCTCGCCACCAATTCACATTTCTGCATTTGCGTCGGTGCTCGTAGGGGAGCGGCCTGCCCCTCCCGCTGCTACACCGCACTCAACGAAAGCTACGTCGCACGTTTTTTCTGACTCTGTGCTCTCCGTGCCCTCTGTGTTCTCTGTGTTCTCTGTGTAATTCTTTTCCCCCAGAACGATTTTATCCCCTCGTGAACTTTCTATCTGCCCACCCAAACGAACCTAATACCCCCGCGCAAAATCCACCCGATTGAACATCTCCCGCCCATCGAACCAACGCTCCAACAATTCCATCAGCAACTCCGTCTCCCGCACCCATAACCGGTCGCTCAGCGCACTGGTATGCGGCGTGATGAACAAATTCGGCGCCTTCCACAGCAGGCTCTCCCGCGGCAACGGCTCCGTCTCCGTCACGTCCAGCGCCGCCCCTCCCAGCGCGCCGCTTTCCAGCGCGCGCACCAACGCCGCTTCATCCAGCAACGACCCGCGCCCCACATTGATCAACCGCGCCCCGCGCTTCATCCTGGCAATCTGCTCCGCCCCGATCAAATGTTCCGTCTCCGCCGTTTCCGGCGCGGCAATCACCACAAAATCCGCTTCCGGCAGCAGTTCCTCCATCCGCGCCACCGGCACGATGCGTTCCGCAAGCCCCCGATCACCTTCTCCCGATCGCGTTACGCCCCACACCCGCATGTCAAACGCCCGCGCCCGCTTCGCCACTTCCCTCCCGATCGATCCGAATCCCACAATCAACAGCACCCGCCCGTTCAACTCCGTCAAGTGCTGCGGTTTATCCCACAACTCCTGTTGCGCCCATCTCGACGCCTCCTGCTCCCGCACCGCATCCGGAAAATTCCGCGCCAGCGCCAGCAGCAACCCCATCGTATGCTCCGCCATCGGCACGGAAAAGATCCCGCTCGGATTCGTTACCAGAATTCCCGAATCGCGCAGCTCCGGATACATCAGTTGCGCCACGCCCGCCGCGGTCGAATGAATCCATTGCAATTTCTTCGCATCCTTCAGTTGCTTCGCCCGTAGCGAGTACCCCACGAAAATATCCGTGTCCGGCAGTTCCGCCGCCAGCCCGTCGTAGTCCGGCAAATGCACCACGCGCATCTCCGGCCACCGCCGCCGGATGGCCTCCGCCATCATCGGCTTCGGCCGCCACTCCGTAAACGGGTGCCACACGCAAATCAGGAGTTTCGTCTCTGTAGGTTTTGTCTGATCCATTGTTAGCAAGGAGCCTTATCGCATCCTACTTTTAATTCCCCGCGCCATTCACCCCCAAACCACACGCGCGTCATGCTGAGCGAAGCGAAGCATCTCAACCGCCACATCGTGCCGCACTCTCACCAGCATAGTCCTCCGCAAACTCACAACGCTGAGATCCTTCGGCGAACCTCATCGGTTCGCCTCAGGATGACACCGCGCTTGTCGGTCGCGGCTTCTTCATCCAGTCCGCCGCCAAATCCCTCCACTCCGGGTTCATCGACTCGACGAGCGCCACTTTCTTCGCCCTCACCCACCCTTTAATCTGCTTCTCCCGCGCGATCGCATCCCGAATATTGCCAAATCCCTCAAAGTACACCAATCGAAACAGGTTGTATTTCTGCGTAAACCCCGCGACATGCTTTGTTTTGTGCTGAAATACTCTGGTTTCCAGATCGCCCGTCACACCCGTATACAACATCTTCGAAACATTGCTCATGATATAGACATGGTAGGTTTTCAAGGCTTCGATACCTTCAGAACTCATCCGTTGGGGCACAAATTTAAATAGGTGTCATCCTGAGCGAAGCGAAGGATCTCAACCGATCCCTCTCGTGCACTACGGCAACACTCGCAAATCCGTTCCCGTCATATCCTTCGGCTGCGCCTGCCCCAGCGCGCGCAGCATTGTCGGCGCAATGTCCCGCAACGATCCCCCCGTCCGCAATCTCAACGTATCGTCGTCGCTCACCAGAATAAACGGCACCGGATTCGTCGTGTGATATGTGTGCGCCCCACCGGTCACCGGATCGATCATTGTCTCCGCATTTCCATGATCCGCCGTGATAATCCACACGCCACCGCGCGGCTTCAGCGCCTGATAAATTCTCGCCAGCCCCGCATCCACCGCCTCTACCGCCTTGATCGCCGCCGCCAGTTTCCCCGAATGCCCCACCATGTCCGCGTTCGCGTAATTCATAATGATGGCGTCAAACTCGCCTTTCTCAATCGCCTGCACCACCGTATCCGTAATTCCTTCCGCGGACATCTCCG
>JAYVMO010000199.1:0-4491 GCA_043758915.1 Acidobacteriota bacterium
AACTCGACCGCTGGGTCGGGGCGCGCGCGCGGCCCGGCTGGCTGCGGAGATTGTTGCCAACGCTGCTCGGTGGCTCGGCGCCTAGCCCCGCGGCCAGCGAGTTGGTGCGGCGGGTGAATGCCGAGGGGGAACTGCGAGTGGATGAATTGACCGTCGAGAAACTGAAGTTGGAACAGGTGCGCGCGAACGGCAGCCTTCACGATCTGCAACTCGACATTCGAGATGCGAAAGCCCAGTGGGCAGGTGGGAAGCTCCGCGCGAAGATGACCGCGGCATTTTCGCCCAAGCCAAAATACGAACTCACCGCGGATCTCGACCGCGCGAATCTGAAGCAACTGCCTGGGACGGGGCGCGTGGCGGAGCGCTTGAGCGGCCTGATGTCGGGCACGGTGCATCTAACGACCGAGGGCGTGGGGCGCGAAGAATTGTTGGCGAAGCTAGCGGGGAAGGGCGACGTGCGCCTGAAGAACGTGGGATTTCGCGGATGGGATGTAGGCGCAAGCGTAGCCGACGGCGCGCCGCATGCCGGATCGTCGCGATGGCCTGCGGGAGAGGGCGTGTTTACGTTGCGCGAGGGAATTATCTTTCTGGAAGGCTTGCGGCTGGACGGCGGCAAACTGGTGACGTTAATAAACGGCACGGTTAGCTTCGGGCGCAACGCGGAACTGCTGGTGGAAACGGCGAGTGGGGGAGGAAACAGGGCGCACCAAGCCGATGTTTCGGATGCGGGGCACGTCCTGAAGATTTTCGGCCCGCTCGATGGGCCACGCGTGTCGTTGCAGAATGCGAACGCCCGGCAGCCGCCAGACTGAAGCAGGTCACAAAGAATGCGGATGAAACCAGCAGTAAGCCTTTGCTCGAGGAGAAATGCCGGAGTAATCCGCGAGGGTGAAGTTCGTATGCTGGCCTCGAAACTATTTTCTCGCCTGTTTTTGTGCTTTCTAGTCCTGACAGCGGCTGCACCGCAAGCTGGGAGCGGCACAGGCAAATTGAACCTCTTTCCTAAATTGCAAGCCGGACAATCTCTTGCCTACCTCATTCGTTTTCGTAACGACAAACAAATCAAAACGCAGAGCACCGTCGTAGCGCCGATGGCGCCGAAGGGCGCGCAAATCGACGCTCACGGCTTGCTGCTGATCGACGTTCTGGACGTGCAACCGGCAGGTGACAGAGCCATCATCCATGCGCGCTCGCGGTTTCAAGCCCTCGATTCCGGAGTGTGGTTGAAGCATCCCGGCCAAAAAGAGCCGAATTGGCAATTGCAAAGCGCGAGTGGAGAGGACAAGTTCGTGGAATTCACCATCCTCGCTGACGGCAGCGTGAAAGATGTGAAAGGACTCGATGCGCTTTCTCCGGGACAGCAGCAGGCCTGGCAGGAATGGATCACCCAGTTTGCGATTGCGGGTGTCTTTCCCAGGGATGGAGTAAATCGGGGAGAAAAATGGAAATCAGAGGAGGCGGAGAAATCGCCCTCGCCGATTGCCGGTTTGCAGTGGATAAAAGAAGGAAACTATGTGCGGGATGAGCCGTGCGCTGCGATGCATCTGAACATCCAGGGCGAAGCCCTGCCTTCGGATCAGCCGTCTGACACTTGTGCGGTCGTTCTGACGCGGGCGTCGCTCAAGCAAACATCTTCCTCGAAGGACGCGACGCCGGAAGACTACAAGCTGCACCATCTGCGCACCGTGGGCACGGCCAAGGGAACGAACGAGGTCATCACCTACATATCGCTCAAGACCGGGCTGGTGGTGCGCGCTACCGAAGCGGCGGATCAATTCATGGACGTAGTCGTGGCAGAGGCCGACGGTTCGAATCGCGTGCATTACAATGTGGATGCCAAGAGCCATGCGGAAGTCCTGCTGGTGACGGGAACGCCGCGGTGATTTGCGCGTGAGCGTATAATGGAGGTTTCGGCAGCGTCTGGCGGAGCTGCAGGAGACTTCCCTCGTGACTTTCAAGCTGCACAGCAATTATCAACCGCGCGGCGACCAGCCGGCGGCCATCGAACAGCTTTACCGTGGCCTCGAAAGCGGAGAGAAGCATCAGGTATTGCTGGGCGTGACAGGCTCCGGCAAAACGTTCACGATGGCCAAGCTGATCGAAGCCGCCAACCGTCCTGCGCTGGTGCTGGCCCACAACAAAACATTGGCGGCGCAGCTTTACCACGAATTCAAGGGATTTTTCCCGGGAAACGCCGTCGAATATTTTGTCAGCTACTACGATTATTACCAGCCGGAAGCGTACGTGCCCTCCGCCGACCTGTACATCGATAAAGAAGCCACCATCAACGACGAGCTGGATAAATTGCGCATGAGCGCCACGCGCTCGCTCTTCGAGCGGCGCGACGTCATCATCGTCGCCTCCGTCTCGTGCATCTACGGCATCGGTTCGCCCGAGGCTTATTTCGGAATGATGGTGTTGCTGGAGAAAGCGCAGCAAACCTCGCGCGAGGCTCTGCTGCGGCGGCTGGTCGAAATTCAATACGAGCGCAGCGAGGATTTGCGCCGCGGAACTTTCCGCGTGCGCGGCGACATGATCGAGATCTATCCTCCGTATCAGGATGAAGGTTACCGGCTGGAGATGTGGGGCGATCAGATCGATACCATCCGGCAGATCGATCCCCTCACCGGAGAAGTGCGCGCGGGGCACGAAGACTTGCCGCGCGTGACGATTTATCCAAAGACGCACTACGTCGTGCCGCAAGCCCAGAGGGAACGCGCCATCCAGGGGATTTATGCGGAACTGGAATGGTGGAAGAAAGAACTGGAAAAGCAGGGAAAATTCGTCGAAGCCCAGCGCGTGGTGCAACGAACGATGTTTGACATTGAGATGATGCGCACCATCGGCTATTGCCACGGCGTGGAAAACTATTCACGGCATTTAAGCGGGAGACTCCCGGGCGAAGCGCCTCCAACGCTCCTGGACTATTTGCCGAACGATTTCCTGATGTTCATCGACGAATCGCACCAGACCGTGGGACAAGTGCGCGGAATGTTCAACGGTGACCGCGCACGCAAACAAACCCTGGTGGATTACGGGTTTCGCATGCCCTCGGCGCTCGATAACCGGCCGCTGACGTTCGAAGAATTCGAGCACCGCATGAACCAGGTGGTTTACGTTTCGGCGACGCCCGGGCCGTACGAACTGACCAAGTCCGGCGGCGTGGTGGTCGAGCAGGTGATTCGTCCGACGGGGTTGGTGGACCCCCAAGTCGAGGTCCGTCCGGTGAAGGGCCAGGTGGACGATCTGCTGGAGGAAATTCGCGTTCGCGCGGAACGCAACGAACGCGTACTCGTTACCACTTTGACCAAGCGCATGGCGGAAGATTTGTCGGAATACTTTACCGAGATCGGCGTGAAGTGCCGGTATTTGCACTCGGAAATCGAGACGCTGGACCGCATCAAAATCTTGCGGGATTTGCGGCGCGGAGAATTCGACGTGCTGATCGGCATCAATCTCCTGCGCGAAGGATTGGATCTGCCGGAAGTGTCCCTGGTGGCCATCCTGGATGCGGACAAAGAAGGATATTTGCGAAGCGCCACGGCGCTGATCCAGACCATGGGACGATGCGCGCGCCACATCGAAGGCAGAGCCATCCTGTACGCCGACCGGCGAACGGGTTCGATGGAGCAGGCCATCAGCGAAACGAACCGCCGCAGGGACAAGCAAGTCGCCTACAACAAAGAGAACAACATCACGCCCATGTCCATTGTCAAGAGCGTGGACATGGAACTCGCGAGAATCGTGGAGGCGGATTACGTGACCGTGCCGCTCGATGACGCGACGTTGGATGCTGCAGCGGCCAACGTCAAGAGCGAAGAGCAACTCGCGGAAATGTTGCAGCAACTGGAAACGCAGATGCGCGAAGCCGCGAAGAAATTCGAATTTGAAAAAGCCGCGCAGTTGCGCGACCGCATCCGCTCGCTCAAGCAAAAAGATATTGCCGGAATGTTTGCAACCGAGCCCGCGTCCGGACCAGCGGAAGCCCGGAGTGATGCCTAACGTGAATCGCTAGACGATGCCGCGTTTGAGCTCGTCGAGCGCGTAAAACGTGCCGCGCCAAAAGATGCCGCCCTGTCTCAGCGTGACTATCGTCGAGCGGAGGAGCATGTAGCTCAATAGCATCGCGCCGACAGGTTGTGTTAGCGAATAGAGAGGCGACACGCGCAGCGTAACGGCAACGGTGGCGTGGAAGGTGACCGCGATAACAACCGCGATTGCCGCGAACATTCGAATCCAGCCGTGGCCAAGTAGAACGCCGAGGAAGGGCGCGACACTCGTAAGCAAAAGGCCCGCGACGCCGAGGCCGACGATGCCGAGGTTGTAGCCGGCACCGGCGAAGAAATTCTTTGTGACCCCGCGGATGAGATTTCCGATTCCGGCATGCCAGCGAACCGCAACGCTGTCCTGCGCAATCCCGGCTCCCGAACGAAAACCCGATTGCTTGACGATTTTTCCGAGTTTCATATCGTCAATAACTTCCATGGCGAG
>JAYVMO010000200.1:0-11213 GCA_043758915.1 Acidobacteriota bacterium
CGTCTTGTCCGGATCATCGAACTGCAAATCCCCCACATTGATGATCCGCGACAATCGGCTCAGCCGCCCGAAGAAATCCAGGATGTTGAAGTACGGCCCGTCCGCCTGCACTTCAAACGGCATTTCGTAGTGAAATTCCTTGGTCACCACCGCCTTGGCCGTCATTCTCCGCAGTTGCACATTCGCGGAGCTCGCCGCTCCTTGGATCAGGCGGATAAATTCGTCCACTTCCTTCTCTTCCGGCACGATCGTTTTCAGCGTCTCCAGTTGCTTCGAGAGCGCGTCCATCTGCTGCTTCATCTCGCCGTAGCGTTGCTTGTACACCTGCAGTTGCGTCACTTCCTGGGTCAGCTTCGTCCGCGCCAGCACCGCCTTGTCGTACTCCGCGCGTTCTTGGGCCACGGGCGACACCGGCACGTAAACTCCCACCAGCACCAGTACCACGGCGATGGCCACCGCCACCAGAATCTGCATGATCACCGACATGTCGCGAAACGGATTGGCCATGGCGCTCCCCTATCCTTTCTTCGCCGGCGCCGTTGCGCGCGGCGCGGGCGCTGCCCGAGCGCTCGCCGGTTTCGTCTGCGCTGTTCTCGCCGTCGGCACACCCTGCGGCGGTGCAATTTCGGCGCTGAGCTGGAACGTGAACGTTTCAATCGCCCCGGCCTTGTCGTCTTGCTTCGATTCCTTAATCTCCACCTTCTGGAAGTAACCAGACCGCTTCAGCGCCGTTATAAAATTCGCCACCGAATTGATCGAAGCCGAGGATCCTTCAATGGCCACATGGCTCCCCGTTTTCGTTAACGACGTCAGCCACAGATTCTCCGTGCGCGATACGGTATTCGCCACCGCATCGAGAAACTCTTGCCCGCCCGTGCGGTCCCTCTGCAGTTGCTCGATCACGCTGACTCGCTGCGTCAGCACCTGCTTTTGCTTCTCAAAGGCCTCGACCTGCTGCTTGGTCTGCTCCAGTTGCGTTTTCTCCGCGGTCAGCTGCTTGATCCGGTTATTCTCGTCGTTCAACTGCGTCTGCCACGAATGGAAGAAGTAAAACAGGAACACGCAGCCCAGCACCATGCCCGCCCCCACAAACAGCAGGGGCAATGCCGCGCCCGTATCCACCGGTCGTCGTGCGGACTTCGGTCGTAATTGTCCGAGTAGGTTTATGCGGATCATGGCTAGTCAAAGCTCCTCAGCGCCAGACCTACGGCAATGGCCAGCCGCGGCGCCATCTCGCGGATTTGATCATCACTGTGCCGGCTGGGATTGATGAGCACCTTTCGAAACGGATTCAGTTCCTCGACGGGCATGGCAAACTCTTCCCTCAGCAAATCGACCAATCCCGGCACGCGCGCCGTCCCGCCCGCCACCACGATGCGCTGGATGCTCTCCCCGCTGGCCGTGGCCCGGAAAAAGTCAAACGTCTTCTGGATTTCCAGCGTCAGAATGTCCGAAACGCTGCGCAGAATCTGCTGCTTCTGTTCGTCCGTCACGCTCGGCAGCGTATCGCCCTTCTTCAAGCGCTCGGCATCCTCGAAGCTCAGGTCCAATTCCTTTTGCAGCGCGTCCGTATATTGGTTGCCGCCTACGCTCACGTCGCGCGTAAACAGCGGCACCCCGCCGCGCACGATATTGATATTCATCACGCTGGCCCCGATGTTCAGCAGCGCCACCGTCTGCCCGGCATCCGGCTCGTAGTTCACTTCGAAGCAGTTCTGCAGCCCGAACGCATCGATGTCCACCACCACCGGCGTCTTCCCCGCCTGCGCCAGCACGTTCGTATGATTCAGAATTTTGTCTTTCTTCACCGCCACCAGCAGCACGTCCATCTGTGCATCCATCGATTCCAGTAGTTGGTAGCTCAGGTTTACGTCCGCGATGTCGAACGGAATGTGCTGGCTGGCTTCCGACGGAATCCGGTCGTACAACTCCTCTTCGGTCATCAGCGGCAGCGGCACCCTCTTCACGATCACCGAATGCCCGGAAACCGACGTCGCCACATTCTTTGTCTTGATCCTCTGTGCATCGAAAATCTTGCTGATGGCATTCGCCACTTGCGGCGCATCCATGATCGCGCCGTCCACCACCGTGTCCTGAGCCAGGTATTCCATCCCAAAGCTCACCAGCTCGTATCCGGTCTTCGTGAGCTTCAGCTCCACGGCTTTAATCGAACTGGACCCGATATCCAGCCCCACCAGTGGCTTGTTCCTTTTCCCGCCCAGTAACCACATATCCCCGCCTCTTTCCCCGCCGCTCGCGCCGACCTACCGGCGCCTCGCGTGCGCCTGGCTCATTTTGCGTTCCATCCAACGGTCCAGGATCGTCTTACGAAGTTTCCACCGATTACCAAGTTTAAACGCGGGAATTTCGCCCTCGGTGATGTAACGGTACAGGGTATCCGGAGAAATCCCCAGATACTGCGACGCCTGCCGTACGTTCATCACTTCACGCGATTCATTCACGAGGAACGCCACCCCGGCGCTCGATCACACGCCCGACACATCATTCGCAGGTGCATCCGTCCGACGCTGCATATCCCCAGGATGCGTCCCGTGTCAGCTTTATGACATCCCTCGGCTCCGAGCGTCAAGGGATTCTCGTCCGCAGTTGTCCTAAGAATACGGGTAGTTTCAGGCAGTTGTGGGGTATTAAGGGCAGTTGCCACTAAGTATTGTGTAGTGGTCCCTACGGTACCACTATGGGTTGTATTTTCGGCTCGTTCCGAGCCTGTCCCTAGGGACGGTTATCCTTTGTCATCACTTCCCCGCTTCGCCTGGGATTTGCAAGGACTTCCAGATGGTCTCGATCCGCGACTTGGTCCCTTCGTCCATCACCATCTCATCCGGCCACGGCCTCGTGAAACCTTCGCTCGCCCATTTCCGCGTCGCGTCGATGCCCATCTTCGAACCAAAATCCTGCATGCGCGCCGCGTGGTCCAGCGTATCCACCGGCCCCAGCGTGAATTGCACGTCGCGCTCCGGGTCCAGCGCACACAGCGCTTTCCACACTACTTCGCTGCGGTTATGGATGTCCACGTCGTGATCCACCACCACGATCACCTTCGTGAACATCGCTTGCCCCAGCGACCAGATCGCATTCATGATTTTCCGCGCTTGTCCCGGATACGACTTCCGAATGGCCACAATCATCAAATTGTGTACAATGCCTTCCGCCGGCATCGACACATCCACAATCTCCGGATACTGCATCTTCATCAGCGGCAGGAACATCCGCTCGATCGCGTACCCGATGTAAAAATCTTCTTGCGGCGGCGGCCCCACCACCGTCGTCAGGTACATCGGCTCCTTGCGGTGCGTCACGCACTCCACGTGAAAAACCGGGTAGTCCCCTTCCAGCGAATAAAACCCCGTGTGATCCCCGAACGGCCCCTCTTCGCGCATCTCGTTCAGATTGACGTAGCCCTCGAGAACGATCTCCGCATTGGCCGGAACCTCCAATTCATTCGTCTCGCAACCCACCATCTCCACTGCCTCGCGCCGCAAAAACCCCGCAAACATCATTTCGTCCAGGTCCGCCGGAATAGGCAGGATGCCCGCCAGCGAAATTGCCGGATCCGCTCCAATCGCCACGGACACCGCTATCCGCCCCTCGGGATTCGCCGCCCGCGCTCTCCGGAAATGTTCCGCGCCGTGCTTCTGCGTCTGCCAGTGCATCCCCGTGGTCCGCTCGTCGTAGACCTGCATGCGATACATTCCCACGTTGCGTTTTCCCGTCTCCGGATTCTTCGTGAACACCAGCGGAAACGTAATGAACCGCCCGCCATCCCGCGGCCAGCACTTCAATATCGGAAAATCGAATAAATTGACGTCGCTTCCCTTCCGAATCACTTCCTTGCAAGGCCCGGACTTTACGCTCTTGGGAAAAAACGACCCCAGCTCCGCCAGCTTCGGCAACATCTTGAGCTTGTCAAAAAGCCCCTGCGGCGATTCCATCTTCAAAAATCCCTGAATCCGCTCCGCCACTTCTTCCAGCCTTGCAACCTCCAACGCCAGCTCCATCCTCCTCATGCTCCCGAACGCGTTAATCAGCAATGGATATCGCGAGCCTTTCGGCTTCTCAAAAAGCAGCGCTGGCCCCACGCTATTTGGCTTCCGGTGGGGGTCGCGCGCCACCCGCTGCGCCACCTCGGTAATCTCCAGAACCGGGTCCACCTCCGCGCCAATGCGCTTCAGCTCCCCTTCCTTCTCCAGTTTCTGGACAAACTCCCGCAAATCCCGGTACGCCACACATCCTCCCTGGAATTCTTATGACCGAGGGCCACTACGCGTGCCAATGTAACATGGAGTCGCTCCAGCCAGTGAAATCCTGATCCCTGCAATTCCGTCTTAACCTGTTGTTTCCAGCGCTTCGTGTGCTTCTTGCGAAAATAGCGGGGTGCGGCAAGTCACGCAGAAGCTTGGCTCACCAGGCGTTCCAATCGAGTTGTTTGACTTTCGGCGGTTACGCATTCTTGGACGGCAAGGCCGGCGGCTATCCAACTCCTTTCCACCCGTGCCCGCACGAATGGCACCTCCAGCCTTTACGAGTTACCGCAACAGGAACACCCACGTAAAGCAAGGGGTAGGCAATTTTCTTGTCCATCTCCTCAAAAAACACATCCATGGACTGGCATTTAGGACACCGAGGCTGCTGGTACTCTCCGATTCCCTCCACCTCGAACTCTTCCGGAACGCCCTGCTCCAGCAGTTCTCTCGCCGTCTCCGCGTCTTCCTCCCGGACTAGAAGCTTGATCCCTCCGACGGCGTTGGAGTAGAGCCAATCCATTCGCACCAAGTTGTCATCGCTCAGAAAGGACTCGATCCCCGCTGAATCCAGCATGCTCTTCGCAAGCGATGCCGCCGGCAGATTTTGGTATCGGCCAATCATCACCGGCCCCGGCGGGTCGGGTTCCTTCTTCCCTGTCACCGCCGCATTGCTTGCTTCCGGCGGCGCATCCATCCTGCGGCGCAACATTTCCACCCGCAGCGCCGCTCTCGCCACCCCGGTCAGCGAATCCGCATCCGCCGCAATCTTCTGCAACTCGCCGTCGCTCATCCCGGCATAGACCAGCCTCAACCTCTCCCGTTCTTTCGCCGAGTCCATTTGTGTCATAACCAACGCATCATACGCCTGCCGAAGCGCACACGATGGCTTGCTGACACTGCGCTAACACTTGGGTATTTCAGTCTGTTTTCCCCTGCTTCGTGTGGTCTCGCCTTTTTGCGCTAAGTTGCGGACTAAACGAAACACGCGCGACCTTCTGAAACAATCAAAAATGCTTTCGGATTCTTCACAACCCGGAGGTCGTCGGTTCAAATCCCCCCCCCAACCAGCAATCATCCGATGGAGGCCGAGCGCCAGTTCGGCTTTTTCTCTTTGCGCAGCTTCTTTCTTGGGTAGGTCGCGGATTTTCAGCTAGAATTATTATCCTGCGCCCGTAGCTCAGCTGGATAGAGCATCTGGCTTCGAACCAGAGGGTCGGGAGTTCGAATCTCTCCGGGCGCGCCAGCTCCAAAATCCCGTGCGTTTTAGAGCGGTAGATTTTTGCAGACTCCATCCAGGATGGACTGAACATCTGCCTGGTACGGAAGCGTTCCAAACGCGTGGCCGTAGTTCCCCCCAATCCGTGAGGCGCAAAATGCATCCGCTTCCGCCGAAGAGCTGAAGCGCACCATCAAAGACGCCTGCAGAGCCAGCGCCAGCTTCTCCGCCAGCCTGCGCGCTTCTCTTTCGGCGCTTTCCGCGCTCTTCTTCGTGGTCTGTTCAAGCGCTTCCGCTTCCATCTTGGAAATATAATCGTCCAAGTGGCGATTACCCCCAACTCCCAGGCGAATCTCACGAACGACCGCGTCGAGGGCATTCGGCTCTCTGGCGATGGCCCGCAGGATATCCAGACAAATCACATTCCCGGATCCCTCCCAGATCGAATACAGCGGCGCTTCCCGGTAGAGTCTCGGCATCGCGGACTCTTCCACATAACCATTTCCGCCCAGGCATTCAAGCGCTTCTCCCACAAGGACCGGAGCGCGCTTGCACAGCCAGTATTTGGAAATGGCCGTCGCGATGCGCCCGAAGCCGCGCTCGCTCTCATCCGTCTCGCGCGCGTCAAACGCTCTAGCGACCCGCGCCATCAAAAGTGTCGCGGCATTCGACTCGAGAATCACATCGGCCAAAACATTCCTCATCAGCGGCTGCTCGACCAGCAGTTTCCCGAAAGCCTTGCGATGCCTTGCATGATGCACTGCTTGCACCGCCGCCTGCCGCATCAGGCCCGCCGCGGCAATCGCGCAATCCAGCCGGGTGTGCTGCACCATGTCGATGATCGTTTGGACCCCGCGTCCCTCCTCTCCCACCAGGCATGCCCACGCGCCCGCAAATTCCACTTCACTCGAAGCGTTCGACCGGTTACCCATCTTGCGTTTCAGCCGCTGGATGTGAAATCCGTTGCGATCGCCTGCCGGCGTCCATCGCGGGAGCAACAAACACGAAAGGCCCTTCGGCGCTTGCGCCAGAATTAGAAACGCGTCACACATCGGCGCGGAACAAAACCATTTGTGCCCGGTGATGAGATACTCTCTCCCCCCGCCGATGCGCTCCGCCCGAGTGGTGTTCGCCCGCACATCCGACCCGCCCTGTTTTTCCGTCATGCCCATTCCAACCAGGACGCCGGACTTTTCCGTCGCCGGCCGGAAGCGCGGATCGTAGCTCGCGGAAAGAATTAGCGCCTCCCATTGCGCCGCCAATCCCGGATCGGCGCGCAGGGCCGCGACCGCCGAATAGGTCATCGAGACGGGGCACGTGTGGCCCGATTCATTCTGCGCTGTCAGCATTAACAGCGCCGCGCGCGCCACGCTCGCCCCCTGCCGCGGCTCCGCCCACGGCAGGCTATGAATCCGGTGCGCAATCGAAGTCCGCATCAAGTGGTGCCAGGCGGGGTGAAACTCGACCTCGTCCCGGCGATTTCCGAAACGGTCGTGCGTGTGAAGCACTGGCTCGTTTTCGTTCGCTTCCGTCGCCCAACGCTGCGCCTCTTCCGTTCCGAGAAATTCCCCCAGCTCGCGCAGTTGCCCCTCGGCCCACCCCGCCCCTTCTCGCTGCATTGCTGCCACCAGCGTCGCATCCGTCAGATACAGGTTGTATCCGATCAGTGGCAAAGGCTGATTGAAAACCTCATTCGATTTGCGTGCTTCATTCATCTTGCGTGAGTCCACGTTCGTCCTGCGTGTCCACGGTAGCTGCGAGTGCCTTACGGTCGAGAAAGTCGATCGTTTGGATGACTTTCTCTTTCAGCCGAGAGCGCGCGAGCCTTTCTTCCGTGCAGCGTCATGGCGACGATGGAGCATGTCTTTCATGACTTCATCGGCTACTTTATCCGCTATCCGTAGCGGGGTGAAGTTCTCCTTGTCAGCGTAAGTCAATGTTCCCATGCAAGGAGCGGTGTTGGGCGCGCATCATCGCTATTCATCCGCAATTTCCGATTTCAACTTCATCTTTGCACAAAACAATAGGCCTGCCGCCCTCTCGTGTCAAACTCAGATCACCCTCGCCGCGGTTGGCTGGCATCGCCGCTTGCTTTACCCCTCCCGGCGGTTCGTCTGCTGTGTTTCCTGCCTTCACCGTGCCTCTCTGCTCTCCCGCTGCTCGCGTGCTTGCCCCGCGCCAATTCAAGACATATCCTCAAGGCAGCGCTATGACTCGCGTCTATCTCGATCACAACGCTACGACGCCCGTCGAGCCGGAAGTGCTCGACGCCATGCTGCCCTTTCTGCGCGAAGACTTCGGCAATGCCGCCTCCATTCACACGCCGGGGCAGCGCGCACGCGCCGCCGTGGAAACCGCGCGCGAACAGGTGGCAGCCCTAATCAGCGCGCCCCCCCAGGAGATCGTCTTCACCAGCGGCGGAACGGAATCCGACAATCACGCCATCTTCGGTGTAGTGCATCCTCTGGTCACCTGGCCGTCGAAGAGGAGCGCTAATCCGGACGATGACATCGAAAAGCGTAGGACCATAGCGCATGGCAAGCACGTCATCACCACCACCATCGAACACGAAGCCGTGCTTAACGCCTGCCAGCAGTTGGAAAAAGAAGGCGTCCACGTCACGTATTTGAGCGTCGATCACGATGGCTGCGTCGATCCGCAAGCCGTCCGTCGCGCTATTCACACCGGGATCGGCGATCCAAATTCTTTCTCTGCCAAACAAGGTCCTACGACCGGTCTAATTACCATCATGCATGCCAACAACGAGCTGGGCGCCGTGCAACCGCTCGAGGAAATCGGCCGCATCGCGAACGAACACAAAATTCCTTTCCACACTGATGCCGTGCAGTCCGCGGGAAAGCTGCCCATCGACGTGAACGAACTGGGCGTCAACCTGCTCTCGCTTTCCGGACACAAACTCTACGCGCCCAAGGGCATCGGCGCGCTGTACGTTCGCGGCGGGACGCGCTTGCGCCAGCTCCTTTATGGCGGGCATCACCAGCGCGGGTTCCGGCCGGGCACGGAAAATGTCCCGGGAATCGTGGGACTTGGCAAGGCCGCGGAGATCGCGCGAACGCGTTTGGCGGACGATCCCACGCGCGTAGGCGCGCTGCGAGACACACTCGAGCAAGGACTTCTGGAGCGCATCCCACACACGCGCGTAAATGGCGGCCTCGCGCGGCGCACTCCGAACACCACCAACATTCTGTTCCCCGGCATCGAGGGCGAAGCGCTGGTCATCGCCCTGGACCTCAAGGGCTTGGCGTGCTCGACTGGCGCTGCGTGCTCCTCCGGCGCGGTCGAGCCGTCGCACGTGCTCACGGCCATCGGCCTTGCCCCCGAAGAGGCGCGCGCCAGCTTGCGCTTCAGCCTCGGCCGCCACACCACCGCAGCGGACATCGATTTCGCGTTGCACGCTATTCCCGCCGCCGTCGCGCAGTTGCGCGAATTGTCGCCCACCTATCGGAAAGCCGCGGAAGTCCTATAAAATGGAGATATTCGCTGGATCGAAGGATATTCACTGAATTGAGGAATGTAGGGGCACGATACATCGTGCCCCCGCTTCACCGATGACGACTAAGACTGCACCGTTCGATACTTTGCCCGCTCACACCGAGACGCAGCCTGGTCTCGTCGCTATTGCCATGTCTGGCGGTGTGGACTCCTCCACCGTCGCGGCGGTGTTGCAGGAACAGGGGCGACCGATCATCGGGCTGACCATGCAACTCTGGAACCAGCGCCGCTTGCCCGAATTGCAGGGTGACGGCCCGGCGCAGCATCGCTGCTGCTCCCTGGACGATGTCTATGACGCGAAGCGCGTGGCACAGCATTTGAATTTTCCGCACTACGTGGTGAATTTCGAGGCGCAATTCGAGGATCGCGTGGTGCGTCCGTTTGTCGATCAATACTTGGCGGGGCGAACGCCGATTGCCTGCACCAATTGCAATACCGACGTGAAATTTGAGCCGCTCCTGCGCATGGCGCGGCAGATCGGCGCGGAACATTTGGCGACCGGCCACTACGCGCGCATTCGCAAAAATAGTGAGAGCTGGCGATGGGAACTCTTGCGCGCCCGCGATGAATCGAAGGACCAGTCTTACTTTCTGTGGGGCTTGTCACAAGATCAGCTTTCGCGCAGCGAGTTTCCGCTCGGCGAGTTAACCAAGGAAGAAGTGCGCGCGCTGGCGCGCCGCGTGAATCTGCCGGTGGCGGAGAAGCCAGAAAGCATGGAGCTGTGCTTCGTGCCCAATGGAAATTACGTGCAGTTCATTCAGGCGTATTCCTTGGAACGCGGAATTTCGCTGGGGGATAAGGAAGGCGAAATCGTCACCGAGACGGGCGAAGTGGTAGGCCGTCATAGCGGCGTACACAACTTCACGATTGGCCAGCGCAAAGGGCTGGGTTTTGCTTCGGGCAAACCCATGTATGTCCTGGCCATCGACCGGGAGAAAAATCGCGTGGTGATCGGCGACGACGAGGCGCTGCGAACGGCGGCGTTTGAAGTCCAGGGCATGAATTGGGTGTCCATCGGGATGCCAGCGGAGCCATTGCGTGCCGCGGTCAAAATTCGCCACAAGCATGAGCCTGCGCCGGCAACCGTCGAAGCGCTGCAAGGCCATCGCGCGCGCGTAACGTTCGACGCTCCGCAGCGCGCGATTACGCCGGGGCAAGGCGCTGTTTTTTATGATGGAGATCGCGTTCTCGCCGGCGGATGGATCCGCTAACGCGCAGGTTGGTGGAACCGCAGCGGGCGAGCGCTATCGGCGCCGAGTTCCTCCTGCCCACCCGCGGCGCAAAGCAGGACGCTTTCCTAGATGAAGAGTTCTTCTTCTTGCTCAGCAGGCTCATCGCGGCGCGGGCCGCTGCGGCGCGAACGCAACATATCGAGTCCGATCTTAATTCCATGCACCAACGCGGAAGCTTTCTGAACCGGCTTCCACAAGCTGCTGCGGAATTTGAATCCCGCTTCTTCCACGGCTTCGAGCGTGCCGGTAAGGATGCGGTCGGCATGCACCAGCTGTCCGCGCAAGCGGTCCGCGGCATCCGTAAAGACGCGGTCAACCTTTTGCGCCTGGCCGCGCGCGAGATACACGATGTGCGAAGCGTCGGCAACCATGCTGGAGATTTTGGGCTGTGTGTCGTCGAGGAGAATCTGTACGCGCGTAAGAAGGGGTCCCACTCGCGTGTGCAGATCGGAGACCAGTCCGTTGACGCGCTCCGTGGTCTTGCGCATTTGAAAATACAGCGCCGTCAAGATCGCTACCTGGACGACGAGTGCGATCACCGCTACGATGATGAAAATTTCCATCCAGACTTGCATGCGCGCCCCGGCCACCCCGTTAGTTGGGGTGGCATCACCGTGCTACCAGCTAATCGACTCGCTACGACTTCGATTCGCGAAGATAAGCTTCGCGGCCGGCTTCGACCGCTGCGGAAATCGAATCCTTTTTTCGCACGGCGACGTCTTTGCTGCGCTCGATCAGTTCGTCCGCGCGTTCGCGGAGTTCGCGTGCTTTGCGCTGTGCGTAATCCTTGCCCTCATCGGCTTTTTTGGCAAGAAAATCGCGCGTGTCCTCTCCGGACTTCGGCGCAAAGAGAATACCGACGAGTGCGCCAACACCGAGACCAACGAGGAAATAAGTCACTTTGGAACCGACATTGTCCGCCATGGCAACCTCCATGGAAACCGTAGCATAGCACTGTTGAAGCCGCAATACAGGCTAACCAGTATT
>JAYVMO010000201.1:0-10513 GCA_043758915.1 Acidobacteriota bacterium
AGAATTCTTCCAGTGTCCAGTGACATTGCCGCACGATTTGCACTCGCGGCACGTCTGCACTACATTCAAAGAGGCATGACAAGCACAAACTTCCTGCCGTGCGACGGCTGTGGACAACCTGCCTCACCCGAACATATTGCTCGGCGCCTGAAACGTCTCGAATGGACTACGCGTTACCGGCCCGTGCACATCCATACTCTTTTCCTCGGAGCGTTCTCCCCTGACGGTGATGCCGGGTTCCTCTATTCGCCTGGGGAAGTGTTCCAGGGTGAGGCCGCCGTGCTCCTGGAAGTTGCCGGCATTTCGATAGCCGGAAAGTCCGCGGACACCGTACACGCGGAATTTCAGCGCCGCGGTTTTTTTCTGACGCACGTCCTCGAATGCCCCGTGGAGAAGGGGCTCAGCGCAGACAAAGCGCTTGATGATTTACTGGCGCAGCGTACTCCCGCGGTGGCCACGCGCATCCGCCGATCCTTAAAGCCCAAGCGCGTTGTGCTGGTTTCTGGAACGATGGAAGCTTTAGCCAGGCAGTGGATGGGTGGCGAACTAGGTTGCCCAGTTCTTTTGGAGGAGGGCAAGCCCTTTGCTCTCGACGGGCCGAGTCCAGAGAGAACTATCGCGCGGCTCCGCGCGTCAGTGGAGACTCCCGTGTCGGCGCACTAGGCGGAAGGACAGGTGGCTTGGCCCCAAAGAACAGGCCGAAATTAGCACTCGAACTTGCTAGACCACTTTGTTACCTGTGGTAGAATCGCAAGCGAAGGCCCGAGGCAGCGGCAGCAGGAGATACGCGGTGAAGAAACGCGCAAAGTTTGGTGTTGGAATTGGCGTAATCGTAGTGTCCATGGTTTTCCTGGCGTGGCTAGGCTACGGCGAAAGCAAGACGTATTACCACACCATCGCTGAGCTGCAATCCTTGCAGGGAGCCTCGCTGAATCACCGCATGCGTGTCGGCGGCACCGTCGAGCCTGGCAGTATCCGGCGTCTGGCCGGCCGTGTCGATTTTGTGCTTCAGGGGGAAGGGAAGTCGCTTCCCGTAAGCTATGTTGGCAGCGATCCGCTGCCGGACACATTCGTTGACAAGGCCCAGGCGCTGGTCGAAGGCCGCCCCGCTTCGGACGGCCGTTTTGTCGCGGAGGTTGTTCAAGCGAAGTGCGCGTCAAAATACGAGGCAGCGCCGGGGGGCGCCCCGGCGAGTTCGGCCCAGCAAACCAGTAAGTAGTGCGCCCGGGTAGCGCCGGGGGAATGGCGGGGGTCTCCGTGGATGTATTTGGTTCATTTGCACTGCTGTTGGCATTCGTGTGCGCGGTGTATGCCTTCGTTGGCGGAATCGCCGCCATCGTCACGCGGCATCCCCTCCTGGTAAAGAGCGCCCGGCAAGCAGGCATGGCCACTTGCTGCTTGATTTTTCTGGGCACCTTTAGCCTCGAATATCTCTTCTTCAGCGACAATTTCTCCATTGCCTACGTGGTCGCGCACAGCAATCGCGATCTTTCCAGCTTTTACAAAATAGCCGCCCTTTGGGCCGGCCAAGAAGGCTCTCTTCTTTTCTGGAGTTTTCTGCTGGCGGTTTACATCTTTTCGGTATTGCTTGCTTACCGGAACAAGAACGGCGAATTGATGCCGTACGTCGGCGTGGTTCTTGCCGGCGTGCAGATTTTTTTCCTGACGCTTAACAATTTTGTTGCCAGCCCGTTCAAGGCCCTGGGCGTAGCCGGGGCCCACGGCGCGATGAATTTGGTGGCGCGCGCCGACGGCAACGGATTGAACCCCCTGCTGCAATACCCGGAGATGGTGATTCATCCGCCGAATCTTTATGCCGGGTATACCGGCTTCACCATTCCGTTCGCCTTCGCACTGGGCGCGCTGCTGGCGCGCTATCCCGGCGAAAAGTGGATTCACCTCACGCGCAAGTGGACGATGATCGCCTGGGGCTTCCAGACTGCGGGAATTTTACTCGGCGCCCACTGGGCGTATGCGGTGCTGGGCTGGGGCGGTTATTGGGCGTGGGACCCCGTGGAAAACGCTTCGCTTCTGCCGTGGCTGACCGGCACGGCGTTTCTGCATTCCGTGATGATGCAGGAAAAGCGCGGCATGATGAAGGTGTGGAACGTCTGGCTGGTGTTCATAACATTTTTGCTGTGCATCCTGGGGACATTCCTGACGCGGAGCGGGGTGGTCAGCTCGGTGCATGCTTTTGCGCAATCCAGCATCGGGAATTGGTTTGTAGGATTCCTCGCGATTATTTTGCTGGTTTGTCTCGGCGCTTATCTGAAAAATCGCGATTATCTGAAGAGCGAAAACCAGTTGGATTCCATCGTTTCCCGCGAATCCAGCTTTCTCTTCAACAACCTGATTCTTCTCGTTTCCTGCATAGCCATTCTTTCGGGCACGCTTTTTCCGGTCTTTTCCGAATGGTTTACAGGGAACCGCATCAGTGTTGGCGCGCCATTTTTCAATAAAGTGAATGTTCCTCTCGGCCTGATACTGCTCTTCCTCACGGGGGTGGGCCCGCTGCTCGCCTGGCGCAAAACTTCGACGGATAGTCTGAAGCGCAATTTTGGCTGGCCGTTGCTCATGGGCTTGCTCGGCGGCGCAGTTCTATTTGTGTTCGGTATGCGCGAATTCTATTCGCTCGTCTCGCTGAGCCTGTGCGTGTTCGTCGCGAGTACCATCGGGATGGAGTTCTACAGAGGCGCACGGGTGATGCGCACGCGGTCGGGGGCCTCGTTTATCGAGTCTGCCATGGATTTGACCATGCGCAATACGCGCCGCTATGGCGGCTACATCGTGCACATAGGCATGGTGCTGATCTTCGTGGGCCTCGCGGGCGCGGCGTTCAATCGCGACGTGCAGAAGGAAATGCAGCCTGGTTCCACCATGCAGATCGGGCCGTACACGCTGCTGCTGCAAAGCTTCGATACCAAGCCGGAGAAAAACTACACCGCGGAGCGCATGATCGTCGAGGTGCTCGAGGGCAACAAGCCGGTGATGATGCTCTATCCGGAAAAGCGCAAATTTTTGACCGGTGACGGGCAAAATGGCACCATGGTGGCCATCCATTCCACCTTGAAGGAAGATTTGTACGTGGTTTTCGCGGGCATGAGCCCGGATTCGCAACTGCCGGTCATCCATGCTTTTTTGAATCCGCTGGTGAAATGGATCTGGTTCGGCGGAGTGATTGTGGTGTTTGGCACGCTGGTGGCGCTGTTGCCCAACCGCCGCGCCGTCCTGGTGCTTTCCGCGGCACAGCAGCCTGCCACGCAGCCGCTCGCGCACGGGCTTACCCCTGCGGCCACGCTTCGAGAGGGCCATGACTAGGACCCGTCCGCTGATCCTGGCAGCTATCCTGCTTGCCGCGGCGAGTGTGCCCATTGTTGCGGTCCGCGTGGCCGCGCAACAATCCGATCGTGCCAAGCAGATCGGCGGCAAGTTCATGTGCATGTGCGGCTGCAACCAGGTGCTGACGCAGTGCAACCACGTGGGTTGCACGACCTCCGCGGCCATGCTCAAAGAGCTGGATCACTCGGTAAATCGCGGCGACTCGGAAGATGCCGTTACCCAGATGTTTGTGCAGGAATTCGGCACCACCGTCTACGCGGAACCGCCGCACTCGGGCTTCAGCCGCGTCGCCTGGGCCATGCCCAAGGTTTATTTGCTGGTGGGAACGCTTTTGGTGGTGTTTGTCATTTCGCGGTGGCGCAAGCGGCCTGTGCCGCGGCTGGCATCGGCGGGGCCAATCGCGGGCGTTTCGTCTGAGCTTCTGGAGCGCGCGAGGGCGCGGGCCGCGCGGGATACGGAAGACTGAGCATGACCCTTCTCGTGGCACTTGCAGCCGCTGCCGTCACTTCCTCGGACTGGGCCGTGCTTGGAGCGTGCCTGGCGCTGGCGGTGGCGACGATGCTCTTCATTTTTTACATTCAGCCGGATGCCTCCGACCTTGCGCCGCACCGGTCCAAGCTCGACCAATTGCTCGAGCGCCGCGACACCATCTACGACAATTTGCGCGACCTGCGTTTTGAATACCGGTCCGGGAAATATTCCGAGGGCGATTTTGAAGCCATGAAGAACTCTCTCGAAAACGAGGCGGCACTGGTTTTGGCCGAAATCGACCTGGTGACGGAATCGCAAGTACGCCGACCACGCGGCGCACGCCCGGCTTCCGCCGAACGGAGCGGGCCATGAGGGTCTGCGCCAAACGGTTGACGCTGTTGGCGGCGTTACTGCTCCTACCCCTGGCCATTGTCCAGGCTGGAACGGTACACGGCACGGTAAAAAATGGAACGACGGGGAAGCCTGCCGCGGGCATCCAAGTGATCTTGATTCAGCTTCAAGGCGGGATGCAGCCTGTCGCGAACACCCAGTCCGACGCGCAAGGTCAATTTTCATTCGACCATCCCGGCCTCGGCGCGCAACCCATGCTGATCCGCGCGGTCTATCAAGGGATCAACTTTCATCAGCCGGTGCCCCCCGGAGGCGCCACAGTCGAGGTCGAGATTTTCGAGTCCTCGAAGGATCCCAAAACCATAAGTGTGCCCTCGCATGTGGTCGTCTTTCAGCCCAACGGTTCCACGCTGGACGTGGGCGAAGAGTACGGCATCGAGAACAAGTCACAGCCTCCGCGGGCGTACTTCCGCGCCGACGGCAATTTTGAATTCGCCTTGCCCGAGCAGGCCAAGCTTCAGCAGGTCGCCGCATCCGGTCCGGCGGGCCTGCCGGTGGTGCAGGCTCCCATCGACAAGAACAATGATCATTATGCGATTGCTTATGCTTTCCGGCCGGGGCAGAACACGGTTCGCTACTCTTACGAGCTTCCGTACTCAGGCAATGCGGCCACGGTGAAGATTCCCACGGTCTATCCGGGGAGCCGATTGCTCATTGTTGCGCCACCCACAGTGCAAATCAGCGGAGAGGGTTTGCAATCCGGCGGACAGGAACAGGGGATGAATCTGTACGCTCGCAACAGTCTGCCGGGAAATACTTCTTACGCCATCAGTGTGTCGGGCACAGCTCCTCCGGCCGACCAAGCCAGCGCCGACGGCGGACAACCACAGGGCCGCGACGCACAGCAAGGCGGCGGGGAAGTGGCCGGCGCGAATATTCAACAGGTGCCCGGGCGTTTGGACGGCTTGAAATGGCCGCTGATTGCAGGATTTGTTGGAGTATTTGCTTTGGGTGCGATGCTGCTTGCGCGGAGGCCCGTCGTGGCCGTCGCCAGTGGAGTTTCCTCCGAAGCCGATGATCTTCCCGCCGCCCCGCTCAAGAAAGCTAAAACGGTGGCGGCTCCTAGCGCTCCCCCAGCTCCGGCAGTTTCCGCAACTCTTGCGGACGTTGATGCCGCCGTTGGGACCAGCCTGGACTCGCTGAAAGAGCGCATCTTCCGCCTCGAGCTGCGCCACCAGGCCGGTACCATCTCGGAGGAAGAGTACGTGCAGGAACGCGCCCGCGCGGAAAAAGTGCTGCGCGATCTTGTGCGGGGCTGAGCGGTGAGTGCGCGGCGCGATCTGTACACCCGTGAGGCCGCTTGGTGAACTGGGCGGACATCTCTCCCACGGGTATCTGCTTTGCAAGCATCGAAAAACGTTATGGCGGGCTGTGCGCTTTGCGCCGTGTCAGCCTGGAAATCGCGGCAGGGGAGTGCGTGGTGCTTGCTGGGCGCAACGGGTCCGGCAAAACCACGCTTCTGCGCATCGCCGCGCGTCTGGTGCGCCCTTCGTTCGGGGAAGTCACCTTCACCAGCGCAGGAGCGAACAATGCCGCAGGAGCTTCGCGAACAGGCTTTGTCGCGCACGCCACGATGCTCTACGACGAGTTGACCGCGGAAGAAAATCTGCGGCTCTTCGCCCGGCTGCAGGAGATTTCGCAGCCAGCCGCACGCGGCGAAAGCTTGCTGCGAGAAGTCGGACTCTACGATCGCCGCGCTTCACTGGTTCGCACGTTTTCCCGCGGGATGCGCCAGCGCATGGCCATCGCCAGAGCTTTGCTCCACGAACCATCCGTGCTGCTCCTTGATGAGCCGGCTACGGGCCTTGATCCGCAGGGCGTGCGCTGGCTGACGGAAACGTTGTGCAAATTGCGCGACTCGGGCTGTACCATGCTGATGAGTCTGCACGGCGAATCGGAAATTTCCTCGCTAGCCACCCGCGCCGTTCGTCTCGATGCCGGTTCGCTGGTCGCCGACACCAAGACCGGGGCTGATTTTCGTTCAATTCTCACGTTTGCCGGCTCTTGAATGGCTTTGCTCTCCAATACGGCGGTGTTGCTCGGTAAGGAACTGCGCACCGAATTTCGCTCGCGCGAGTTGTTGACCACCACGGTGGTGTTCATCCTGATGGTAGTCGTTCTATTCAGCTTCACGTTCGATCCCAGCTCCACGGAATCGCGCCGCTTCGGCCCCGGTCTTCTCTGGCTGGCATTTCTCTTCGCTGCTTCCCTGATGTTGCAACCCTGTTTTTTGCGCGAGCAGAATAACGACACGCTCAGCGCCCTGCGCCTCTCCGTCAGCGACCCCTCCGCGATTTTCCTAGCCAAACTGGCCGCCAACACGTTTTTCCTGCTGCTGACCGAGTTGCTGATGCTCCCGGTTTTCGCCGTTCTGTATAACGTCCCTGTTCTGCCGGTTTTTCACTGGCTTGTCCTGACTTGTTTCCTCGGAAGCTTGGGCGTCTCGATTGCCGGCACGGCGCTCTCGGCCATTTCCGCGCAAGCGCGCATGCGGGAGCTTTTGCTGCCGTTGCTGCTACTCCCTCTCTTGACTCCCGTGCTCGTGGTGAGCACGCAAGTCACCGCCGGTTTGCTCGACCGCGCGCCCTTCGTGGAACGGAAGGGCCTGGTGTTTCTCGCTGTTTTCGATGTTGTTTTTTTGACGGCGCTATGGCTTTTCGGCGAATATCTTCTGGAGGAATAAGCGCATGAAGAAGCACGCCTTGGGTGCCGCGGTGGTTCTCCTGCTGCTGGCGGCTGCCGCCTACGCGGCGTTTTTTGTTGCGCCAACAGACGTCAAGCAAGGACTCATTTACAGGATCCTGTTCCTGCACGTGTCCAGCGCCTGGACCGGACTCACTGCGTTTTTGATTTGTTTCGTTTCCAACTTGATGTATGTGTGGCGGCGCGAACCGCGCTGGGATTGGCTGGGCGTTTCCGCCGCGGAAGTTGGACTGGCATTTACCACCGTGGTTCTGGTTTCGGGCCCCATCTGGGCGCATCCGGTGTGGGGCATCTGGTGGACCTGGGACGCGCGGCTCACTTCCACCTTCATACTTTGGCTTCTTTACGTTTCCTATTTACTGCTCCGTACGCTGCTGGAAGAGCCCGAGCGCCGCGCGCTCTTCAGCGCGCTCTTCGGCATATTTGCTTTCATCGATGTGCCACTGGTCTTCGGTTCGATTCGCTGGTGGCGAACGCAGCACCCGCAACCAGTGGTCATGGGTGAACCCGGTTCGGGCCTGGATCCCACGATGCTGAAAGTACTGCTCTTTTTCTGGCTGGCTCAGTTGGGACTGATGACCCTGCTGCTGCTGGCGCGATATCAATTGGAAGCTATGCGGGGTGATCTCGAAATGGCACGTCGCGAAGTGGAGGCAGCATGAAGAATCTGAATAGCGTGTTTGCGGCATACCTCAGCGCCTGGGGAATTTTTTTCGTATATTACGTGACCGTGGCGCGCCGCGCTTCCGCATTGCGGGAAGAGCTTGGGCGGCTGAAAAATTCCTTGAATCGGGGCAAATAGCTTGGCGGGGAAGAAGAGAGTTGGCATCGTACTGTTTCAGCTCGGCGGACCTGATTCGTTGGAGGCCGTCGAGCCGTTCCTGCTGAATCTCTTTCTCGACCCCGATATTATCCCGCTAGGACCGCTGGGATTGCTACGCCGCCCGATTGCCAAGCTCGTTTCCTCCCGCAGGGCCATTCCAGTAGCGGGCCGCTACGCGCAGATCGGACGCCGCTCGCCCATCGGGATACTCACCGAGCGCCAGCGCCAGCGCCTGGTTGCGGTTGTTTCACCGTATATCGAACCTGTCGCTGTGACCGCCATGCGCTATTGGCATCCGCTGACCGCGGAGGCCGTGGACTCGTTGCGCAATGCTGGTTCGCTCGATGAGATGGTGCTTCTGCCGCTTTATCCGCACTATTCCTACGCCACAACGCTCAGCAGCATGAAGGAATGGCGCCGCGCGGTCTCACAGGCGAAGTGGGGACCAGGCAACGGTGGACCGCCCGAACGGGTGATCGAGAGTTTCTACAATCATCCGCTCTATATTCAGGCCATCGTCCAGCGCATCGGCTTGGTGCTGCGTCAATTTCCCGACAGCTCGCGGATTCATCTCGTCTTCAGCGCGCACGGCCTGCCCATGAGCCTGGTGGAAAAAGGTGATCCTTATCCCAAGCACATTGAAGAAACCGTGCGGCTCACCTGTGAGCTGGGCCCAAAACTGCACGCCGGGTGGCCGCGCACGCACCTGCTCTGTTACCAAAGCCGCGTCGGTCCCGCGAAGTGGCTTCAGCCGCCGTTCACCGACACCCTTCACCGTTTGGGTCACGAAGGCGTGAAGGAAATGCTGGTTGTGCCCATCTCTTTCGTGACGGAACACATCGAGACGCTGCATGAGATCAACATCGACGGGCGCATGGATGCGAAGAAGGCTGGAATCGAACGATTTCGCATGATGCCGGCCGTGGGCGATTCGCCGCTGTTCATCGCGGCATTGAAGGATTTGGTTTTGCGCGCCGTGGGCATTGAAGCCGAGCCGTCTTCATTGCAAACTTCCTCAGCCGCTCGTTAGCGTGGGAAACCGCCTGAAAAATTCTGCAAAGATTGCGCTTAGGGTATAATTTTCCTCTGAGTCAAAGGCCATGACGCGATCCTACAATCCGGGTGTTCACAAGTTTTCCGTCTTCGTCGTCGGCTGGACCGTTTTCCTTTTCGTAGCCGGGGCGCTGGTCACCTCCAATGATGCGGCGCTCTCCGTGCCCGATTGGCCGAAATCGTTTGGCACCTGGTTTCCATCGCTGCAAATGCTGTCAGGGGGAGCGTTCTTCGAGCACTCGCACCGTGTGATTGCCGGCGCGCTGGGTATCTTCGTGCTTTTGCAGGCGGTTTTGTTGTGGACCAAGGAATCCCGTGCGTGGATGCGCTGGTTTGGAGTGATTGCCGTTGCCGGAGTGCTTGCGCAAGCCGTTCTCGGAGGCGAGGTCGTGCGGCAGTTGCTGCAGTACTGGCTGCCGGTTCTGCACGCGGGTTTCGCGCAAATCGTCTTCGCGGCGGTTCTGAGTATTGCCGTGTTCACCAGCCGATGGTGGGTTTCTGAACAGCCGCAATTGCAAGATGGCGGTGCTCCGTCGATTCATTTTGTGGCCGTCCTGAATGCCGTTGTCATTTATCTGCAAGTGATTCTGGGCGCCGGCTTCCGGCACAATGAAATTCCGATCTGGCCGCATCTGGCGGGGTCGCTCGTGGTATTCGGCGTGGTTGTATGGACGGCAATCGTTCTGCGCAAGCGGTTCGCGCATTCGCGGGAACTCACGATGGCGCGCATCCTGCTGCACGCCATTTTCGGAATGCAATTTCTGCTTGGCATTGGCGCCTATTGGTCGCGGATTAGCATTGGCGGTGGGCCGCGGCCTATGCAGGTGATGGTTGCCTTCACCGTGATTCATACCGTCTTGGGCGCGATCTTCTTCGCATTTTCCGTGTTGCTGGCGCTGATTTGCTATCGGCTGGTCCCGCGCGGCAGGGAAGTGACGGCCGCTGCGCCTCGGCAGGTGACCAGCGGATGAGCACGGCACGCACGGCGGAACTGACGCTTTCTACGCGCGCAAATGCCTATGTCGCGCTCACCAAGCCGGATGTTTCTTTTCTCGTTTTGATGACCACGGCCGCCGGCTACTACATGGGCACCCGCGGCCCCGTCGCCTGGCTGCATCTGATCCACACGGTTTTCGGGACCATGCTCATCGCCGCTGGCACGGCGGCGCTCAATCACTACATCGAGCGTGATTCCGACCGCTATATGCGCCGTACGGCATCGCGCCCGCTGCCCAGCGGAACTCTGCAGCCGCGCGCGGCACTGGCGTTCGGGATTATTCTTTCGGTTGCCGGAGCGGTCGACCTGTTTCTGACCGCGGGCTTGCTGGCCTCCGGTCTCGGCGTGGCTACTTGCCTCGGCTATCTGCTCGCTTACACGCCGCTCAAAAAGCGCACCGTATGGGCCACGTTCATTGGCGCGTTCCCCGGCGCCATTCCCCCAATGATCGGCTGGGCCGCGGCGGCTGGTTCGCTGGATCGCGGCGCTTGGCTCCTTTTTGCGATCCTTTTCCTGTGGCAATTCCCGCATTTCCACGCCATCGCCTGGATGTACCGCGAGGACTACGCAAGGGCGGGCATCCTGATGCTTCCGGTTGTCGATCCGGAAGGGAAGCGCACCTTCCGCCAGATTACCCTGTCCGCGGCGGCGCTGGTCGCTGTGAGTCTACTGCCTGCTTTGATGGGTCTCGCGGGCGTGCTGTATTTCTTTGGGGC
>JAYVMO010000202.1:0-11651 GCA_043758915.1 Acidobacteriota bacterium
GAAGACACCAGCCCGTTCATTTTTCCTGCCAGGATTTGCTCCGCCTCACTCCCCCTGCAAAATTCCTGGTGGAGCTGGCGGAGGGAATTGAACCCCCGACCCTCTGATTACAAATCAGATGCTCTACCAGCTGAGCTACGCCAGCGCCGCCCAAACCAAGTAAGAGTATCAGAAGGGGCATCGGGATTGCAAGGGGCTGTCGGGGAATACTAGCACGTCGATGGCCAGCTCTGTGGAAAACCACTCTCACCCCGTGACCACAACAGCAACCCGTAACCTGTTCTTTCATTACAGCTTACCACGATGATCAAGAACCTCGAAGCAGTGCCGCGGACCCGTTCTCCACAGGTTCGGCCGGCGAGCTACAAAGTGGCATTTGGCGTGGGCTTCTGAATTTGGTGTAGTGCCTTTGCCGCAGGAATGTAAGAATCCCAGAGCAGTTCAAACCGGGATACCGTGCAAACGCGATGAGCAAACGCAGATGGATCTCCGCGGCGGCGATAGCCGCGTTGCTTGGAGTAATCACCTTTTACGGCTATCACCGCTGGAGCGGAACCGCTGGAGCGATGCGCGGAGACATGCTCGCCCTCATGCCGACAGACGCAAGCGCGGTGATCTATTTGGATTTCGCGGAATTGCGCTCCTCGCCGTTCCTTGCGGACTTGTACAAATGGGCGCCGCGGCCGCAGGCCGATGCGGACTACGCCCAGTTTATGCACGACACGGGATTCGACTTCGAACGCGATCTCGACCGCGTGGCCATCGCGGTGGAAAAACGCGGCGAGGAATCCTCGCTATTCGCCGTGGCGGACGGACGTTTTGATCGAAAAAAGATTGCGGCCTACGCAGCAAAATCCGGCAGCATCCTAAAGCGCGATGGACACGAGATTTTTTCCCTACCGATAAACGGAACCACACGGCGAATTTCTTTCACTCTCTTGCGCGCTGGCCGTATCGCGATGACGGATAACCCGGATCTTGCCGTCTATCTCGAGACGAAAAAGAGAGAGCCGGACGCGGCGGAATGGCGCACTCGTTTTGAACGGCTGGCGGGTTCGCCGGTGTTCGCTGTGATCCGTCAGGATGCGGGAACAGGCTCGGCGCTGGCCGCGCAAGCCCCCGGCGGGCTGCGCTCGCCGCAACTCTCCGCGCTACTCGATCAACTCCAGTGGATCACCCTGGCAGGCAAACCGGAAAACGATGGAATGCGCATCGTCGCCGAGGGTGAATGTACCGCCGAAGCCACCGTGCGGCAACTCACCGATTTGCTGAATGGAATTGTTGTACTAGCGCAGGCCGGGCTTAACGATGCAAAAACGCGCCAGCAGCTCGATCCCGCGGCGCGCGAGGCTTATCTGGAAGTGCTGAAGAGCGCGGATGTTTCGAAAATTGACCGCGGGGAAACGAAGTCGGTGCGGCTGGTTTTTGATCTGACGCCAAAACTCCTGGAGGCCGCTCGAACTGCCGTGCCGGCGGCACCCGTGGCCCCTCCTGCACAGAAACCCGCTGCCGGCAAACCGGTAGCCCACAGGTAAACAAGCCGCAACAAGAAGAGCACAGGCTGAAGGCCTGTGCTACCGAAACCAAATTCAAGAGCTTGGATCAGTCGCCGGCGGATGTGGACTTCATATAGCGCCAGGGATTGATTGGCGCGTTGTTCACGCGCACTTCGTAGTGGACATGCGGGCCGGTCGAGCGGCCGCTGATGCCGGTATACCCGATGACTTCGCCGCGCTTGACGCGCGCGCCGATCACGGCGGTAAAAGCCGAAAGATGCGCGTACCAGGTGGTGATGCCAAATCCGTGGTCGATCACCACCAGGCGCCCGTAGCCGGCGTGGTTCTCGGCAATGGTGATGACGCCTTCGGCGGTGGCGTGGACGGGTGCTCCATAGTCGGAAGCCACATCGACGCCGGTGTGGAAGGCGCCTTCTCCGCTAAAGGGATCGAGGCGTTCGCCAAAGCTGCCGGTGATATGGCCGAGCACCGGCCAGATCGAAGGAGTGTAGGTGGAATCGGCAAAGCTCATCGCGGGCATCAGACGCAGGCCGCCATTGGAGAGGGCGATGACCGCTGCGTTTCTCTTCAAGAAGGTGTACTGCTCGATGGAACGGTCAAAGGCGTCTTTCGGCGTGACGGGATTGTCGCTCTGGTCGAAGGCGGCGGGATGGTAGCGGAGCACGCCATAAGTCATGGCTACTTCGGTAGCCAGGGATTGCAGTGAATCGAGGCGCTGGTTGGTATCGTTGACCGTGCTCTGGAGCTGCCGATACTGCTTTTTCAGGGTTTGCTGGTCGTGGCGCAGGGCGTTGTAGTTGCCGACCTTCCAGAGCATTCGCGAATAGGAGCCGACGGCGGCGGTCACCGTGACGCTGCCTATGATGGCCAGGACGGCGAGGCCGTGCAGTACGTACGCCGGTACAATCAGCTTCCGGAGCTTGCCCGGCGTCGAGGCAATGAAGAATGTGTAGCTCTTACCCCGCATGCGAACAGGGCTCCTCAGGCCTTCTAAATTGCAAAATGCGGGCATCTAACCCTGTGGCCCGCTCGTGAGAACTACCCAAAGAACCAAATCTGAACCCTGAGTCTTGGTTCGCGACCATCTGAATACTAAATTTTGTAGCTGCTCCCGTCAACCCTGTATTTCACTGTACCAAGAACAGGCTGTGCAAACCTGTCCCCTGTACGCAGGGACAGTGGCCACTAGGGATTGCGGTGCGGTCGGCTGCGGTACCCCGCAGGTGGGCGAGTGTGCAGGGCTGCGTGGCCGCGAGAAGCGAAAGGTGTGCTTGGGACGCTCCTAGAGAGTTCCTCCGAGCTATACTGGCGCGTGAAACGGTCTGTGCAGCGCCAGAAAGGCACGATGCGGCACGAGGAAAAAGACGAGAATTCCCTCATAAAGAAGATAACGAGGAGATTTGCGCGGTCACCCCTGCAGAGTGCCCGGCCGATTCGGGTGGGTATCGGCGACGATGCCGCGCTCTTCGCGCCGCATGCCCGCTACCAGACCATTCTGACGTGTGACTGGTTTCTGGAGGGCACCCATTTCTTGCGGGACAAGCATCCGGCGGATGCCGTCGGTTGGAAGTGCCTGGCGCGGGCGGTCAGCGATGTGGCAGCGATGGGGGGCATTCCACGATGCTTCCTCTTGAGCCTGGGACTGCCCGAAACCCATACGGGGCGCTGGCTGGATGAGTTCTTGAGCGGACTACGGCGGGGGTCGCGCCGATTTGGATGTGAGCTGGCGGGTGGCGACACCACGCGGCACCGTGAAATACTGATCCATGTGACGGTTGTCGGCGAAGTGGGCACCGGGCGCGCGGTGCTCAGGTCGGGGGCGCGGCCAGGGGATGTGCTCTATGTGAGCGGTAGGCTGGGCGAGGCGGAGCTCGGACTAAAGCGCATTCGTAGCGCGAAGCACATGGCTGGCAAGAAGGATCGAGCATTGCTCAAACATCTTTATCCCGAACCGCGGCTGGCGCTGGGACGCTGGCTGGCGGAAAAACGACTGGCGACGGCGATGATGGACTTGTCGGATGGACTGTCGAGCGATCTGCCACGGCTCTGCTCGTCCAGCGGCGTGGGCGCGCGCGTGGAAACAGCACAGCTCCCGGCGGTTCGCGTTTCTTCAGAAGAACGCAGACGCGGGATCGCGCCACTTCAGCTCGCGCTGCACGGGGGCGATGATTACGAACTACTGTTCACCGTGCCACGGGCCAGAGTGAAGTTCGTCCCTCGTTCGTTCCAGGGCGTGCCCCTGACCGCCATCGGCGAGATGACGCGAGATAAAAGCCTCCTGCTCGTCGACCAGCACGGTCGCGAGAGTGCGTTGCACGCGGGTGGCTGGGATCCGTTCCGTCCACGAACTTAGCATCTCCCTGAAACAGTGCCGGTAATTGTCATTCCGAGCGGAGCAAGCCGGAACGTCGGAAACCATCCCCACGGCCACACGCTCTGGCAGATCAACCTGGGCATGGATCCCGCGCAAGTGAACCTCGGCGCCGTTCACATTTCCGCCCTGAACGCCGTCGTGCAAAAGATGTGATTTCTGAGGAGCAGGTGCAGCGCCCCGATCAGAACCGGTGCGCAACGCCGGTCGCGTTGGCCCCCGAAGTTTTTGCGGGTGGCGCGGCGGCCGGCGGTTTTTCTTTGGGGGCGGCGGGTTCATCTTCGGTTGGCGCGGTATCGGGCGTATCGACGTTGATGTGGTGCTCGCTCGCTTGTTCTTCGAGCGAGACAACATTGGGGAACGGGATCGCGGGCACACCGGCAAGGGCGCCCTGCATGAATTCAATCCAAATCGGCAGAGCGGCGCGCGCGCCGGTTTCTTTCTTGCCGAGAGAAATCTGTTTGTCGTCGAAGCCCACCCACACGCCCGAAGTGATCTGCGGCGTGAAGCCGACAAACCAGGCGTCGGTGTAGTCCTGCGTGGTGCCGGTTTTTCCGGCGGCGGGGCGGCCGAGGGACTTGGCCTGAATACCCGTTCCGAACTGGATGACATCCTCGAGCATGGCGGTCATAGTGCGCGCAACGTCGGGCGAAATGACGTCGTGCACTTCGGGGTGCGCTTCTTCGAGCAGCGCGCCATCGTAGCTGGTGACCCGGCGGATCATGTGCGGGTCGATGCGAATGCCGTCATTGGGAAAAACGGTGAAAGCGGAAACGTGCTCGATGAGCCTCATGTCCGCCGCGCCGAGTGCGAGCGGAAGATACGGCGGAAGCCAGGTGGTGATGCCGAAACGTTTGGCCATATCGACCACCGAGGAGATGCCCATCTTTTCCGCGAGCTTTACCGCGGGAACGTTGCGTGAATCGGCGAGGGCGCGGCGCAGCGTGATGGTGCCTTCGAACTTTTCGTCGTAGTTGCGGGGAGAATAAGGCTGGCCGCCGCTGATGGTGGTGAACGGCGTATCGACGATAGTGTCGAAGGGCGTGGAGCCTTTCTCGATGGCGTCCGCATAAACGTAAATCTTGAACGAGCTGCCCACCTGGCGGAAAGCCTGCGTGGCGCGATTGAATTTGGAATCTTCAAAGCTGTAACCGCCGACCATGGCTTTGATTTCGCCGGTGGCATTGTCGATGGCAATCATGGCGCCCTGCGGGCCGGGTTGCTGCTCGAGCTGCACGCGGGCGGTGCCATCGCGCAACTCCTGAATGGAGAACTGCGCCAGGTCGCCGACTTTCAGAAGTTCAGCGGGTTTCTTGCGGCCGGTCCAGGCAAAATCGGAAGTCGCGAGAATGGCGCGGTACGGGCCGATTTTGATGGTGGCATTTTTTTCGTCGGCGGTGAGCACCAGGCCGGTGACGTAGCTTCCCTTCTCGATGGGATGGCGCCAGTCCTCGTCTTCGTAAGTGTCCAGCTTGCCGAGATTGTCCTTCAGGATGTTGGGGAGGCCGCCGCGCCAGCCGTGGCGGCGTTCATAGGCATGCAGACCGTCGCGGATGGCCTGGTTGGCAACGCGCTGCATATTGATGTTCAGCGTGGTGTAGACGCGCAGGCCGCGCTCGTGGACGGCTTCCGTGCCGTAAGTGGCTTCGAGGTATTTGCGGATTTCCTCGAAAAAGTAAGGCGCGAGGTCGTTGCGCGGATACTGGATGTGCAGGCCGAGCGGCGATTTGGTGGCGGCGGCTTCTTCCTCGGGCGTGATCTTCCCTTCTTCTCGCATGCGACGGATCACCAGATTGCGGCGAGCCAGAGCCGCTTGCGGATTGGTGAGCGGTGAAAATTTTGGGCCGTTGACCATTCCGGCGAGGAGCGCGGCTTCGGGAAGCTTCAGGTCGCTGACGGGTTTGCCGAAATAAAATTGCGCGGCGGCGGCGAACCCGTAGTTCCCGTGGGCCAAATACACCTGATTAGAATACATGGTGAAGATTTGCGGCTTGGTGTAGCGGCGCTCGATCTGCAGCGCGAGAAGCATCTCCTGTATTTTTCGGCGGAAGCTGCGGTCGCTGCGGTCGAGGAAGAGGTTGCCCGCGAGCTGCATGGTGATGGTGCTGGCGCCGGCGGTGATGCGGCGCTTGACGAGGTTGCGCCAGGCGGCGCCGGCGATGCGCGGGAAGTCGATGCCCCAGTGTTCTTCGAAGTGCTGGTCTTCGATGGCGGTGACGGCGCTGTAGAGGATCTTGGGGCACTGCTCGTAGGTCATCAGGATGCGGCGCTGAATGGCGAAGCTGCCGGCGAGCTGGCCGTCATCGGCATAGATTTCCGTGACGACATCGGGGCGATAGGTTTCCAGGGCGCGAATTTCGGGAAGGTCGCTAGAGTAAACGAAGAGCAGGCCGCAAGCCGCGCCCAGCGCAATCGCGCAGAGCAAAAGAAACGCCAGCGCGACGCTATCAATCAGTTTCCAGCCGCGCAACCGCAGCGTGATCGGGGGCAGGCTCAGCATCGAAAAAAGATTCTACCGCAGAAATTCGTCATCGCCAGCGCTGCGTATGAGCAGTGTTCCGAGTTGTCCTGAAAGTTCCTGCAGAACTCAAGAGCTTGTGCTCACGCCACTGCGGATGCATGGTTTTAGACAAGGTCTTTGTAATAGCGTTCACCGGCGCAGGCGCGGCAAAGGGTGCGGCCGTCTTTCACGATTTCGCGTTTGAAATTGATGCCTTCGGCGCATTCCGCGCAGACGACGCGGGGGCCTTTGAAGCCGGGAAGGTCTTCGGGTGGAACCTCGACTTTGACCCATTGTTTGTTGAACAAAATTTCATCGGAGAGTTGCGCGTAGGCTTTTTGCTGGCCGGCTTCCTTCTCGAGTTCGGGAAACATTTCGCGGGCGGCTTGCTTGGAGGATTCCCTGGCGGCGATGCGCACGGCGCGGCCGGTGTGCAGATCAACGAAGGTGGCGGCGACTTTGCCCCAGTCGCGGAATTTGAGGGCGCGCTTGCCAAGGCGGCAATTAGCGACGAGCGCCACGGCGTCGGTGACGCAGCGGTCGATTTCGACGTAAGTGACGAGGCGTTTGCGTTCGGCGATGGGGTCTTCGATGCCGATCTCGCGCAGACCGAGCATGGCGAGGCGCACACCCAGAACCTGGCCGGCGCAGAGGTGGCCGTGGGCGACGGTGGCGAGAGCAAGGTATTCGTCGAGGGTTTTCATCGGGGCAACCAAATAACTGACTGGCATTCCGAGACGAGCCGATCAGGTTCGCTGAGGAATCTCAACGCAAGCATACACCTCGATAAGGATTCAGGTGAGGTTCTTTCCGGCATGGCTGGAACCTGCGGTCGCCGCGCTCAGGACGACAACGTGGCTAAAATGCAGGTGTCAATTCCGCGCCTGCGCCTTTTCGGAGGCGGTCCAGGGATGCGGCTTGCGCGCTTCCATATAGGCGAAGATGGTCATGGCGATGGCGAGGGCGGTGAGGATGCCATCGCGGATGACCGTTTTGATGGTGAGAGGCTCGGGATTGGCGAAGCAGCCGCAATTGATCTGTAAGCCCAGGGAATAGGTGCGCACGACGACGACGAAAAAGCCGGTGATGATGAGGGTGGTGATGGTGGCCCAGACGCGCAGTTGCCAACCGATGAGCAGGAAGAAACCGAGAGCAATTTCGGCGAAGGGTAGCGTGTGCGCAACGAATTGCACGGCCCAGGGCGGAAGCAATTGGTAGGAATCGACTTGCAGGGCAAACAGCGATAGCGCAATGCCTACCGGTGGATGCGGATGCATAGTGGGCAGGAACAACTTGGCGTAACCCGCGTAAATAAAGATGCTGGCGAGAACGAGGCGGCCAAGCCAGATGACCGCGCGGCGGAGAGTGAAGGGGCTGGATTGCATCATGGGTTTCGGTTAGCTAACCAAGAATAGTTTACTTCTGGCTTAGAAGCTGATCGAGGAAGCTCTTCAGGACATCGTAGGTGACGACGCCAACCACCGGATAAGTCTGGCCTTTGGAGTGGATGATGGTAGTGGGAGTTTGATTGACGTGATAGCCCTGGCCGAGGGCGTAATCCTTGTCGATGGCGGCATCGAGCGTGCCGCCCTTGACGAGTGCGCGGACTTTGGCCATCTCCGGGACTGATAAAACGGCGGCGATGGTGCCGTCGACATCTCCGCTCTGCTCCCACTTTTCCTGGTTTTGGAAGAGCGCCTGTTCGGCGATCTCGGTCTTGCCGAGCTGAGCGGCGGCGCGAGCGTAGCGCGCGGCCACGCGCGAATAGGCATGCATGGGCAAAGGAAAATCGCGGTGGATCAGGAAGACTTTTCCTACGGTGACGTAGTTGTCCATGAGCTGGCGGTTGGTGGTGGTGAAAAGCGTCTTGCAAGCGGGGCACTGATAGTCGCTGAAGACTTCCATGATCACGGGAGCGTTCTTGGAGCCGAAAGTTTTGTGCGGGTCGTAATCGGAAACGGCCGCGGTGGCTTGCGGCGGTGCACGACGAGAAGACGCAGGATCCGCTGCGAGAGAATTCTCGTGCTTCAACGGTTCAGGCGAGGGATGTACATCGGCAGCCATATTTGAGGATTCCGGTGCAGCCGGAGGAGTGCCGGAGACGGCTGAAGCGGCGTTAATTTCGGAGCTGCTGGGCAAAGATGCGCGGTCTGCGGTGGCGCGGGTCGCGCGTAAAGAGTGGAAACCGTGGCTCAGCGAGAGCCGAGCACCCAAGAAGGCCAAACTCACCACAACGACGAGTAGAATGCGACGATTCACCACGACCCCCCAGCAGCGAGTTTCACTAATGAAATACAAGCCAACCAGGGGCAGAATATCACAGGTGCGAACCGAAAAATCCCAGGATAATAGATGAAGGCGTTGCCAAGCGGGCTTGCCTATATTGAAGCGCCTCGAAGATTTCGTTGCGAGGAGGGAGGGAAACGTTGCACGCCCACCCCCCGTATTTTAGAAAAGAGGCTGCAAATTGCTGATTCTAAAGACGAAGTTGTCCTCTCTTGCGCAAAAGAGCGTGCAATACGAAGAAAAAAAGCGGTTTACGCTAATATTCATCTAAATTATACAAAACAAATAGGTTACTATGATTTCTGGGAAAACAACGGTCTCCGCTCGGGAGCTTGACTGACCAGGCGGTCGGATCGGGCCACGACGGATGATGACTTGAGGGGAGTATAGCACGAAAGCGAAAGAAAGTAAATGGCAAACCGGGGCTGGCAGAAAGGATGGCCGGAAACTATTGAAAAAGAAGCCATTATTTTTTGTTATAAAACAAGTTGACAAGCAGGCACTCAACTTATATACTTACGCTTGTGCTACGGAAGTTTCGTAGCAAGAGTTTGAGATTACCCCGGTGGGTGAGTTAAGCGCGCATAAGGCTCATGGGGGAGCAGCAGATTTTAGGGAGGAAGGGCAGCAATGAGCAAGATTATTGGAATTGACCTGGGGACAACGAACTCGGTAGTCGCCGTGATGCAGGGTGGCGAGCCGGTGGTGATTCCCAACCAGGAAGGCGCGCGGACGACGCCGTCGGTGGTGGCGATCACGAAAACGGGCGAGCGGCTGGTGGGGCAAGTGGCGAAGCGGCAAGCGGTGACGAACCCCGAGAATACGGTGTATTCGATCAAACGGTTTATGGGCCGCCGATTTGATGAGGTTAGTGAAGAGACGAGACGAGTGCCTTACAAAGTGGTAGCAGGCCCGCATCAGGATGCGCGTGTGGAGATTTCCGGAAAGGCTTACAGTCCGCCGGAGATTTCCGCGATGATCCTGGGCAAGCTGAAGTCGGCGGCGGAAGACTTTCTTGGCGAGAAAGTCACGAAGGCGGTGGTCACCGTGCCCGCGTATTTCAACGACGCGCAACGGCAAGCCACCAAACAAGCGGGGGAGATCGCGGGGCTGGAAGTGGTGCGCATTATCAACGAGCCGACGGCGGCGGCGCTGGCGTATGGCCTGGATAAAAAGAGCGACGAGACCATCGCGGTGTACGACCTGGGGGGCGGCACGTTCGACATTTCCGTGCTGGAAGTGGGCGCGGGGGTAGTGGAAGTGAAATCCACCAACGGCGATACGCACCTGGGCGGCGATGACGTGGACCAGCGGATCGTGGATTGGTTGATCGACGAGTTCAAGAAGAAGAACAACATCGACCTGAGCAAGGACAAGATGGCGTTGCAGCGGCTGAAGGACGCGGCGGAAAAGGCCAAGATCGAGCTCTCGCAGATGATGGAGACGGAGGTCAACCTGCCATTCATCACCGCGGGAGCGAGCGGGCCGATTCACATGGAGGAGAAGCTGACGCGGACGCGGCTCGAGCAGATGATGAATGACCTGCTGGAGCGGTCGATGAAGCCCGTGAAGCTGGCACTGGAAGACGCGAAAATGTCACCGAATGACATTCAGGAAGTGGTGATGGTTGGCGGGTCGACGCGTATCCCTAAAGTGCAGCAACTGGTCCGCACGTTCTTCGGGGAGAAAGAGCTGCACCGGGGAGTGAACCCGGACGAAGTGGTGGCCGTGGGCGCGGCGATTCAGGGCGCGGTGCTGGCGGGCGATGTTAAGGATATCTTGCTGCTGGACGTGACGCCGCTATCGCTGGGGGTGGAAACGCTGGGCGGGGTGATGACCGTGCAGATTCCGCGAAACACCACGATTCCGACGCGCAAGGTGGAAACGTATTCGACGGCGGCGGACAACCAGCCGGGCGTGGAAATCCAGGTGTTGCAGGGCGAGCGCAAGTTTGCCAATGACAACCGCTCGCTGGGCAAGTTCAAGCTGGACGGGATTCCGCCGGCTCCGCGCGGGATACCGCAGATCGAAGTGACGTTTGACATCGACGCGAACGGCATCCTGAACGTGAGCGCGAAGGACAAGGCCACCAACAAGGAACAGAAGATCACCATCACGGCGTCGAGCGGGCTCTCCAAGGAAGAGGCCGAGAAGATGCGTGTGGAGGCGGAATCGCATTCGGAAGACGACCGCCGGCGGATGGAGGAGGTCGAGGCGCGCAACCGCCTGGACGGCATCCTGTATCAGGCGGAGAAGATGGTCCGCGAAAACCACGAGAAGATTGCGGAAGCGGACGTGAAGAAGGCGGAAGAAGCCATCGGAGACGCGAAGAAAGCCATCAACGAAGGCGGCGTGGCGCGGCTGCGCGCGGCGACGGAAACTCTCGAAAGTTCGTTGCACAAGATCGCCGAAGAACTGTACAAGACGACTCAGGCGGCGAGCGCGGAACAAGCCGGGGCCGCTGGCGCCGGAACGGGTGCGCCTGGCGGTTCGGCGGGCAGCGGCGGCGCGCAGGAAAAGAAACCGGGCGACGTGATCGACGCGGAGTACGTGGACGTGGACGAGACGAAGCGGCCGAATTGACGCAACAAAGGAGCAGCGATCCTGCCCGGCCTGCAAGGCGGGCTCGGCTCCGACGCCAGAGGGAAAGGAGGCAAGTATGTCCACCTCAATCTCTCAGACGACGGAAGTTGAAGCTGGGGCCTCGGTTCACGCAAGAGCAGCGGGCATTATGACTTTGAGTGTTCGGTCCAAGCTCAGGGTTAGAGCGAAAGAATCCTAAGAAGAAATGCCGACAACAGCGAAACACGACTACTACGAACTGCTGGGAGTAGGGCGGAAGGCGAGCGCGAAGGACATCCGCACGGCTTTTCGCAAGCTGGCGCGGAAATACCATCCTGATTTAAATCCGGGCGACAAATCCTCGGAAGAAAAATTCAAGCAGTTGCAGGAAGCCTACGACGTTCTCTCGGATACG
>JAYVMO010000203.1:0-5735 GCA_043758915.1 Acidobacteriota bacterium
ATGAGTGCTTGCGCAATCCCAAAACGCTGCCGCATGCCTCCCGAAAAGCTCGTGAGCGCCTTTTTGCGCAGGTCGTAAAGATTGCAACGGCGAAGTAGCGCCTCAACCACCTGCTTGCGCTCTTTCCCGTTGGTGATCCCCTTCAACATCGCGATGTGGCTCAGCATGTCCTGCGCCGAAATCCGCGGGTACACCCCAAAATCCTGCGGCAGGTAGCCGAGACGCCGCCGCACTTCTTCCTTTTGCCGAATGCCATCGATCTCACCGAGCGCGACCGTGCCGCTATCCGGTTCCTGCAAGGTGGCCAGCGTGCGCATCAGCGTGGACTTCCCCGCCCCGTTCGGTCCGAGCAAGCCGTACATCCCGCACGGAATCGTCAGCGACACGTTGTCCAGGGCTTTGACCCCGTTGGCATAAGTCTTCGAAAGGCCTTGAATCTTCAGTTCCATGGAGTTCTCCGGTGTCTGATACGCGCAAAAGGCACAATTAGTTTCGATGGCCCAAAAGGTATATCTCAGGGAGCGCCAATGCGCCAGGCTTCTTCGTGCTGCACTTCAACCATGCAGAGGCCCTGCGGCGGCACCGTGGGGCCGGACTTCGAGCGGTCCTTGATTTCGTATAGACGGTCGATGTCCGCGGGCGTGAGCTTGCTGCGCCCGATGTCCAGAAGCGTCCCAACCATCTTTCGCACCATGTAACGCAGGAAGGACCGTCCCCCAACCGTGTAGACCAGCTCTTCGTTGTCGGGACTGCGAAGGAGTTCGCTTGAATATATTTCTCGCACCGTCGAGCGCTCTTTGTCGTCCTCCTCGGAACCCGTGGACGCCGCAAACGACGCGAATTCATGCGTCCCAACAAAACGCGCCGCGGCTTCACGCATCGCTTCTTCGTCGAGCGGAAACGGATAGTGCAAAACGTAGCGCCACAGCATCGGCGGAACCACCTTGCCGCGATAAATCCGGTAGCGGTAGATTTTTCCCCGCGCCGACCACCGCGCGTCAAACGCCGGGCCAACTTCTTCAGCGGAAACGATTCGAATCGTCGCCGGCAGGATGGCATTCAGCGCGCGCTGAAATTCCTGCGCCGAAAGCCCCGATTGCGTTCGAAAGCTGGCGACCTGTCCCAACGCGTGAACCCCGGCGTCGGTGCGCCCCGCGCCGTGCAACGAGACGTGTTCCTGAGTGATGCGCCGCAGCACGCTGACGATTTCGCCCTGAATCGTGGGTCGATGGGGTTGCGTCTGCCAGCCGTGGAAATCCGTTCCGTCGTAGGCAATCGTGAGTTTGAAATAGCGCATTCGAAAAGGGAGCGCCGCCGGTTAGGATGCCGTGCGCACGAAGCGGCTGCCCGGCTTCACGGCGGCGCTGCCTTTCCGGCAGAGCGGACATTCTTCCGGCTCGTAACTTGCAATCGGCAGATCCAACAGCGCCTGTGCCTCCACTGGGAATTCAATCTTGCCGCCGCCGCGGTCGATCAATGCGCCCGCGGCCACCACGCGGCCACCGGCCTCCTCCACCACTTGAATGGCTTCCAGCGTCGATCCTCCGGTGGTCCAGACGTCTTCGATAACCAGGACGTGCTGGTCGGGCTTCAGCGAAAACCCGCGCCGCATGGTCATCGTCCCGCTGGCATCGCGCTCCACAAATAAGGCCGGCACCCCACCGCCAATACTTGCCCTAGGCTCGGGAAGAGACCGCGCCACTTCTTGCCCGATGATCAAGCCCCCAATCGCGGGGGAAACTACAACCTCGATGGTGGCATCCGAAAAAAGGCCCGCCAGCGCGTGCCCCAGCTTCTCGGCAAACCGAGGGTATTGCAGCACCAGGGCGCACTGCACATACGTGCCGCTGTGCAGGCCGCTGGATAGCTCGAAGTGGCCGTGGCGAATGGCCCCCGCCGATTCGAACAATCGCACTACTTCTTCCGGTGACAGCATGGTGCTCAAGAACCCGCCTCGGCTAACCGCCAAACGCCTCTAAACGTCGAATCGTCAGCAGCCTAGCCGCGGTGTATCGCGTTGTCAAGGATTCCAGCCCCTGCTAAACTGCCTTTTCGGCCCCAATGGCGCGGTGCAGCCCTTTTTTAGCCCCCGTCCGCCACTTTTTTGAAACAAACACCGTACCGCGAGCGTTTTATAAGATTGAGCCACCATGTACAACGTCCCGTGGGGACAGAATCTCGAGGGGTAAGAACGCGATGAAGAAGCAGTTTGCTCGAACTCTGATTGCCGCTGTGCTGGCGGACATGCTTGCCCTGGGCCCGGCCCTTCCGGCCTTTGCCCAGGAACCTTCCCAGTATCCTCCCGTACAAGCGCCCGCGCCTGTGCGGGCGGCCAACACTGCGCCATTGGCCCCCGCGATTCCTGTCTCCCTGGGGCTGGCGAAGTACAATTTCACGCGCTCGCCGCGCCCTTTTCCGAATTTAAGCAACCCCTATCGGCCGATTCACATCGACGAACCGGTCCTGACGAATTCTCCGCGCCTCGATCAGCTCATACATGACGGCAAGCTCGAGCTGGCCCTCCAGGATGCCGTGGAATTGGCCCTCGAAAACAACATGGACATCGTCGTACAACGCTACAATCCCTGGCTCGTGGACACCGATATTCTGAAGGCCGAGGCCGGCGGCTTTGGCCGCGGCAGCCAAAACACCGCCTTTGGCTCCTCCTCCGCTAACGTCATCCCCCTTTCTTTCGATCCCACGCTGACTTCCACCATCAGCCTGGACTCGCGCAGGATCCCGGTGAACAATCCCTTTATTTCCGGTACCGGGAATGCTTCCATCCTCGCGCTCACTTCCCACGACGCCAGCTACAACACCAAATACAGCCAGGGCTTCGCCACCGGAACCAGCATTTTCACTACCTGGAACAACAACCGCAGCTCTTCCAATTCCCCCGCGCTGCTCTTCAACCCTTCCGTGCAGTCTTCCATCAACGTGGGCTTTCAACAGCAACTGCTGAACGGCTTTGGCATCTTCGTCAACACCCGCAACATTCGCATCGCCAAAAATAACCGCAAGATCGCCGACCTGGCCTTCACCCAACAGGCCATTACTACCGTCACCAACACGGTCACCGCCTATTGGGAACTCGTCTACGCCCGCGAAAACGTCAAAGTCCAGCAGCAGGCCGTCAACGTGGCCGAAAAGCTATATGGAGACAATAAGAAGCAATTGGAAATCGGCACCATGGCCCCGCTCGACGTTACCCGCGCGGAATCCGAACTCGCCACCGATCATCAAAACTTGATCGTGGCGCAAACCGCCCAGTTGCAAAACCAGCAGACTTTGAAAAATGCCATCTCCAAGAACCCGCTGGCTTCGAATTTGATCAATGTCGAGATCCTCCCCACCGAGCTGCCCGTCCGGCCGGAAGCCATTGAGGCTCCCTCGTTCGAAGACGCCGTCAAGGAGGCCTTTGCAAAGCGCCCCGATCTCCAGGAGCAGTTCTACAATTTGCAGAACGCCGCCATCGACGTGCGCGCCACGCGCAACGCCCTGCTGCCTACCGCGACAATCACCGCGCAGTACGGCACCACTGGCCTTTCCGGCAACTCCCTAATCACCAAGTCTACTGCTGCAGCCGGACCGGCCATCGTGGGCCAGAATGGTCAGCCCATTACCGTCCTGGATGCTGGCGGCAATCCAGTCCAGATTTTTCTTCCCGATTCGGCCACCACCGTCGCCGGCACCCGCAAGAATGGCCTCGGAGACGGCCTAAGCCAGGCCTTCCACAATCAATTCCCCGACTACAACGTGCAGTTCAACCTCTCCATCCCCATCAGAAACCGTTCCGCGCAAGCCGATAATCAGCGCGCCATCCTCACGCAGCGCCAACTGGAAGCCCAGGTCCAGCAACTGAAAAACAATGCCTTGCTCGACGTCCACAACACCTATATCGCTCTCGTTCAGGACCGCGCCCGCGTCGAAGCCTCCTCCAAAGCCCGCGAGCTCCAACAGCAGACTTTTGACGCCGAGCAGAAGAAATATCAGCTCGGCGCTTCCACCGTCTATCTCGTGATTCAGACGCAGCGCGATCTCATCTCATCCCAAGGCTCGGAATTGCGCGCGCTAGCAGATCTCGTCGAAGCCAAAGCCAACTACGAGCGCGCCGTCGGCCGCACTCTCGAAGTCAACCGCGTAACCATCGCCAACGCCCGCTCCGGCGAAGTTGATCGCGACACGCTCATCCCCGGCACGCTCCACGGCCAGGTCGTGGGAACGGAAAAACTCTTTACCAACTCCGGCGAAAAATAAGCCACGCGAAGTGAGCCTAGCGAAGTAAGCTAGGTCCCGTTTCACCGCCCCCACGTGGACGGCCCGCTTCAAGCCGGGCTTCTCCTTGCCGCAGGGGCCGCCGCCTTTTCTGTTTCCCGCTTGCTCGCCGCCACCGCGAGCAAGTCTTGCTCCGACTGAGGCTTTCGCATAGCATTGAGTTTCACGCTGTTGTAGCTGATTATTCCAATCCGTGCCGCCGGGGGAGTTCCGCAACATGAGCGATCCGTCCAAAAACACCACACAGACGATACCTCCCGCCGACACCTCAACTACAAACCGCGAGCCTTCCGCCAAAGAGCGCGCCTGGGAAGAAAACACCCTGCGTCCCACACTCGAGAAATCTCCGGAACGCCAAGCCGAATTCACCACCATTTCCGGCTACCCCATTCGCCGCCTCTATACCGAAGCCGACCTGCCGAATTGGGACGCCGATCGCGATCTGGGTTTCCCCGGTCAGCCGCCCTACACACGCGGAATTCACTCCACCATGCATCGCGGCCGCTTGTGGACCATGCGGCAATTCGCCGGCTTCGGCACCGCCGAAGACACCAACCAGCGTTTCCGCTACTTGCTGGCGCAGGGGCAGACCGGTTTATCGACAGCCTTTGATCTCCCCACGCTAATGGGTTACGACTCCGACCACCCTCTCTCCGAAGGCGAAGTCGGCAAGTGCGGCGTGGCCATCAGCTCCCTCGCGGATATGGAAGTGCTCTTTGACAAAATTCCACTGGCCGGCGTCACCACTTCCATGACCATCAATTCGCCTGCGGCGGTGATCTGGGCCATGTATCTCGCGGTCGCCGAAAAGCAGGGCGCGGACTGGAAGAAAATTTCCGGCACGCTGCAAAATGACATCCTCAAGGAATACATCGCGCAAAAAGAGTACATCTACCCGCCCGAACCCTCGATGCGCCTGGTCATCGACACCTTCGAATTTGGCATGAAGAACACTCCCAAGTTCAACACCATTTCCATCAGCGGCTACCACATCCGCGAAGCCGGCTCGACCGCCATTCAAGAACTGGCCTTCACCCTTCGCGATGGTCTCGAGTACGTCGAGTGGGGAATGCGCCGTGGCCTGCCCGTCGACGAGTTCGTCCCGCAGCTCTCGTTTTTCTTCAACGCGCACAACGATTTCTTCGAAGAGATCGCCAAGTACCGCGCCGCGCGTCGCATCTGGCACAAAGCCATGGTCGAGCGCTACGGCTCGAAGAACCCGCGCTCCTGGGCTTTGCGCTTCCATACTCAGACGGCCGGTTGCTCCCTCACAGCGCAGCAGCCTTACAACAACGTGGTCCGCACCGCCATCCAGGCGCTCGCCGCCGTCCTCGGCGGCACACAATCGCTGCACACCAATTCACTCGATGAAGCCTGGGCGCTGCCCACGGAATTTGCCGCCACCATCGCCCTGCGCACCCAGCAGATCATTGCCCACGAAACCGGCGTGATCAACACGG
>JAYVMO010000204.1:0-4448 GCA_043758915.1 Acidobacteriota bacterium
TTGTCGGCGCCCTGTACGTCCTCGACGAGCCTTCCATCGGCCTGCATCCGCGCGACACCCAGCGCCTCATTGACATCCTCAAATCCCTTCGCGATCTCGGCAACACCGTCCTCGTTGTCGAGCACGACCCCGACACCATCCACGCCGCCGATTTCGTCATCGACCTCGGTCCCGGCGCCGGCGAGCTCGGCGGCAAGCTGCTCTTCGCCGGTCCCTACGACGCCATGCTCGCCGAGCCGAAATCCATCACTGGCCGTTATCTCAGCGGCGAACTTCGCATCACAATCCCGAACATTCGCCATAAGCCCGGCGGAAAATTCCTGCGCCTTTTCGGCGCCAATATTCACAATCTCCAGAATATTGATCTCATGCTTCCGCTGGGCACGTTCACAGTCGTTACCGGCGTCAGCGGCTCCGGCAAATCCACGCTGGTCCACGACGTTCTCTATCGCGCGCTGGCCGCCAAGCGCAACGGCGGCAGCGTCAAGGAATTCTGCGAGCGCATCGAAGGCGACGCCCAGATCAGCGAAGTCGTCATCGTCGATCAATCGCCCATCGGCCGCACCCCGCGTTCGAATCCCGCCACCTACCTCAAAGCTTTTGACGCTATCCGCGAAGCCTTCGCTAACACCCCCGACGCCAAGCGCCGCGGCTACTCCGCCGGCCATTTCTCTTTCAACGTCCCCGGCGGCCGCTGTGAAACTTGCCAGGGCGATGGCACCGTGACCGTGGAGATGCAATTCCTCGCCGATGTCGAGCTTGTCTGCGAAGAGTGCCGCGGCACGCGCTTCAAATCCGGCGTCCTGGAAGTCCGCTATCACGGCAAAAACGTCCACGACGTTTTGCAATTGACCGTGCGCGAAGCCCTGGCCTTCTTCGTCAACGTTCCCAAAATTATTTCCAAGCTTCGCGTGCTGAACGAGATGGGCCTCGGCTATCTTCGTCTCGGGCAGTCCGCCACCACGCTTTCCGGCGGCGAAGCCCAGCGCCTGAAGCTCGCCGCGCACCTCACCCGCACCGAAAACAAAGGCATCCTTTACATTCTCGACGAGCCCACCACGGGACTTCACTTCGACGACATCGCCAAGCTCCTCGGGGCCTTTCGCAAGCTTCTCGAATCCGGCGCTTCGCTCCTGGTCATCGAGCACAATCTCGATGTCATCAAATCCGCCGATTGGCTCATCGACCTGGGCCCCGAAGGCGGCGACCAAGGCGGCAAAATCATCGCCACCGGCACTCCCGAGCAGGTCGCTCGCAATCAGCAGTCGTACACTGGCCGCTACCTCGCCCGCGTCCTCCACGTCAACGGCCAGGCAAAGCGTCCCGCCAACGGCGCATCCAAATCCCCAGCCCCTTCGGCTACAATCACCAATGGGAGCAGCTCCTGATTCCATGCTCTGCCTGCGGCGGCAACGCCTGATTTTGTAGCCCGAGAGCAGCACCGAATCTCCATGCGCCGAGCCATGAACCGTCTAATCTCTCGCAAATTTCGGCCAACAACCCTGGCCCCGCGCTTGGCGATCGGCCTTCTCCTGGTAGGGGCGCAGCCCTGTCCCGAGCGAACGCGAGGAAATGCTGCGCCCCATCTTGCCGACCAACTCACCGCCCGCGCCCAGTCCTCCTCCAAACCGATCCCGCAATCCAAAACCCAAAAACTCGCCAACCCTCTCAACGATCTCCTCGACGAAGCCCAGCACGCCATCGATACCAACAATTTCGAAGCGGCCATCCCTCCGCTCCAGAAATTCCTCGCCGAACAACCCGGCGTCGCCTTCGCCCATTTCCAGCTTGCCTACGCCTACACCGCGCTAAAGCGCACCGGCGACGCCCGCACCGAATACCAGCGCGCCATGGACCTCGATCCCAAAATGTCCGAAGCCGCCCTGAATCTTGGAGTTCTCCTGCTGGGCAGCGATCCGGACGCCGCCGTCGCTCCTCTTCGCAAAGCCGTCGATCTGCTTCCTTCGCAGAGCCGTGCGCGCTATCTCCTCGGCGTGGCGCTCGAACGTTCCGGCGATCTGCCCGCTGCCGCCGATTCCTTTGAGGGCGCCGGGCGCCTCGATCCCCGCGACGCCGAACCGCTCGTGCATCTCGGCGGCATCTATCTCGGCCTGAAGCGCCCCGCGGATGCCGCAGCAAAATTTCGCGCGGCCCTCGACATTCAGAAAAACAATCCGCCCGCGCTTCTCGGCTTGGCCAAAAGCCTCGATGCGGAGAAGAGTCCCGAATCCGCCGCTGCTTACCGCGAATATCTCGCCGCCCAGCCCGATGATTCCGGCGCGCGCGCCCGCCTCGTGCATATCCTCGTCGACCAACAGCAGTACGACGCAGCCGCAGCCGAGCTGGACCGCGCCGATGCCAGCAAACAGCCATCTCTCGACTCACTCCGCCTGCGCGCCGATATTCAGATCGCCCAGAAGAAATGGGACGACGCCATCGTCACCATCCAGCGTGCCATCGCCCGCTCGCCCGCCGACGCCCAACTCCACGGCGGCCTGGGCCGCGTGTACCTCCAAAAACGCGATTTCCCTTCCGCCGAAAGGGAATTGAAAGCCGCGCTGCAGCTCGACCGCAACAACCTCGTCTACTGGAAAGATCTAAACTCCACCTACTATCTCGCCGGAAATTTTCCCGCCACGCTCGCCACTCTCGATGTCATCGCCAAAGCGGAGACGCCCGGAGCCGGCACGTGGTTCATTCGCGCCCTCTGCTACGATAAACTCAACCAGTTCCAGCCGGCCCTCGATGCCTATCAAAAATTTCTTAATTTGGACCAGGATAAGAACCCCGACCAGGTTTGGCAGGCGCAGCAACGCAGCAAGGTTTTGCGGCGCAAGCTGGAAGAGAAAAGGTAAGCGCATGGGGCCCCGCAGGGCGTGTCTGGCGATACTCTTCGGCATCGCGCTGTTTCCATTCGCCTTGCGTGCCGCTACGAAGAATCTCGCCGAGCTGCAAGCCGAGTTCGACCGCGAAGCCAGCTCTGTCCGCAAAGCCAAGCTGCTCGAAAAACTGGGCGACGCTCAATTCGCCCTGACGCGTGAAGCCGGAAAGTCCAACGATTACAGCACCGTCGACATCACCATGGAAAAATACCGCGACAATGTCCGCTTCGCCTTCGACGCCTTGAAGAAGCAACATCCCGGCGCCGAGCGCCATCCCAATGGCTACAAGCAACTGGAAATGAACGTGCGCAAGGGCATTCGCGAGGTGGACGACACTCTCTTGGTCGCGCCGTCCGGCTACCAGCCGCCTCTCCAGCTCGTTCGCCAGGATCTCATCGCCATGGACAACGAATTGCTTCGTTTGCTCTTCCCGCGCCGTCCCGGAGAGCAGCCTCCAATCCAGCCGACAGTCCAGCCAAAAGTCCTGCCAGCAGTCCAGGCCCCAGCTCAGCCTCTAGGGGAGAAAAAATCATGACCCTTCGTCATCTCTGTTTGTTTTGCTCGCTTCTCTTCGCCGCCATCTGTATTCCCGCGGCCCACGCGCGCGTTCCGCAGCAGAAGGACTACTTGTCCGCCCTTGAAGCCGACAAAATCCGCGACGCGGAAACTCCCAACGAGCGCATCAAGCTTTTTCTGACCTTCGCCGAAGATCGTCTGAAAAAATTTCAGTACGAGCTCGATCACCCCTCGTCCAACAAGCACGAGCAGTTGCTCAATTCCCTGATGAACGCCTACGTCGGCTGCGTCGATGACGCCGCCGACCTCATCCAGCTCGGCATCCAGAAACAGGAAAACATCCGCCAGGGCATCGACCTCATGGCCGCGCGTTCCCAGGAATTTCTCGCCACCCTCAAAAAGCTCTCCGCCGCCGGCACCGAGCTCGAACTCTACAAAGACAATCTCGATGACGCCATCGAAGGCACTCGCGACGCCCTAAACGAGGCCCTCGAAGCCAAAAAGAAAGTCGCCCCCCCTCCCATCCGCCGCAAAAACTAACCGCCGTCTTACGTCTGGGCTGCGGGTGTGCTCGTTTGGAATGGGCGTTCTGCCGGTGGAGTGAACGACAGGTTTGTCCGAGCCGCTGCCGCGGAGTAAAATAGCCCTGAAAACAAATGCCGACTGATGGCTCCATCGTTCCCGGAGGCGGGCCGCTTTTCCAGCGCATGTTCACGCGTCTCGGCTGCGACGGTCGCCCGCCGCGCTTCCGCGTCGAGTTTTACCCCTATTCCAGTTTGGTTCTGACCATCCGCAGGCGCGAAGAAGTCGTCTATGTGCGTTTCTCCGATCTTCTGCGCCGCGCCCCGCTCGCGGTCTTCGAAGGAGCCGCTGCCTTGCTTCTTTCGCGTGTCTACCGGCGAAAAGCCCCCGCCGCGCTCGTCCAGCCGTATCTGGACTACGCCCGCTCTCATCGCACGCGCAACCGCATCAGCCGTATGCGCCGCGGACGCGTCCGCCTCGCCCCGGCCGGACCTCTCGGCCGCCACTTCGATCTCCACAAACTCTTCG
>JAYVMO010000205.1:0-3878 GCA_043758915.1 Acidobacteriota bacterium
CCGCTCGAACAAATGCCATTCCCGTTCCTCGAATTTGAAATTGTGGTGTCCCCGCGCTTCCCAAGGCTTTTTCATCGCCTACTTTACCCAAAATTTCTCTGCTTTGCTTGCTCACTTTTCGCGGCGGGCTTTTTCAATCTGCTTCGAGAGCGTTTTCCAATAGGTTGCTGGGCGCAGACGCTGCAAGATGTCGATCTGACGCGCATCCTTTCCGATTAGAATCCGCTGTTCGCGGCGCTCGACACCGCGAAGGATACGCGCGGCGGCGGCTTCCGGCGAAGTTCTGGCGACGCGCGCGAACAGCGCGACGCTTTCTTCTTTTGCGGATTTCGGCGTGTTCGCACCGAGCCGCGCATGAGCAGCGATGGGCGTGCGGATCCCGCCGGGATGCACGCAGGACACACCGATGGAGGTGCCTTCCAGTTCGTGGCGAAGGCATTCCGTGAATCCGCGCACCGCAAATTTGCTCGAGGAATACGCTCCTTGCCCCACGGGCGCGACCATGCCAAACACACTCGAAAGGTTCACGATGTGCGCGCGCGGCTGTTGCTTCAGGATGGGCAGGAAATAGTTTACGCCGTAAACCGTGCCCCAAAAATTGATGCCCATGAGCCAGCGAAAATCGTCCAGCACAATTTCCTGGAAGGTGCCATGGAGCGCCACACCCGCGTTGTTGATGAGCAGCGTCACGCGCCCGTGGCGCCGAGTTACCTCGTCCGCAAGCGCCTGCACGGCCGCTTCGCGAGAAACATCGAGAACGTGCGTGGTTACTTCGGCGTTTTTCGTGCACAGCGACGAGACGGTTTCGCCGAGGCCCGCTTCATCGATATCGGCGAGCGCGAGCGCGGAGCCGGCGCGCGCCAGTTGTTGCGCAAGGGCGCGCCCGATGCCGGAGCCCGCGCCGGTAACCACCGCAACTCCTTGACTGAGAAAGCTCATCATCAGCTTGTTCTATCACAGCTTTGCCAACGAAGACCACGGCAGGCAAACGAATTTGCGGCTCCGGCGAACATGTTTCGGGATTGGTGCTGGTGATTGCGGCGATCTGCTTATTCGATCTTCACCTGGTTACGGCCAGCCTGCTTCGCGGCATGCAGCGCACGATCCGCGCGCTCCAGCAACTGTTTGAACTCCGGGATGCCAATGGTCTGGAATCCGGCGATTCCAAAGCTGACGGTGATGCGTAATTCCTTGCCGTTGGAAGAGAACTTTTCACAGGCGATTTCTTCGCGCAGCCGTTCCACCGCTCGCACAATGTCTTCTGCATTGGCGTGGCTGAGCACCAGCACGAATTCGTCGCCACCAAGGCGTCCGGAGATGTCCGCGGCCCGGGTGTTCTTGCGCAGGAGTTCGGCAACGCGCGCCAGGACGGAGTCACCGCCGGCGTGCCCGTGGATGTCGTTGACTTTCTTGAAGTGGTCCACGTCCAGCAGCACGACCCAGAGCGGGAATTTGTGGCGCATGGCGCCGCGAAGCTGGTGTTCTCCAAACTCCTCGACCGCGCGGCGATTGGGCAATCCGGTGAGATGATCGGTGCACGCGAGTTCTTCCATCTGCTTGTTTTTGGCTTCGACTTCGGCGTGCAGTTCGACGGCGCGGCGTCCCACGGCGATGCGCGCCAGCAGTTCCTGGCGGTCGAACGGCTTGGTCAAATAATCATCCGCGCCAGCGGCGAGCCCTTCCACCAGATCGTCTTTGTCGGAGTTGCTGGTGAGGATGACGATGTAGGTGTAGCCCTTGCTGTTCGCGCGAATGTGCCGGCAGAGCTCCGGACCGGAGATGTCGGGGAGCATCCAATCGGTGATAACCATGCGCGGAGAGTGCTGCGCGAACAGCCGCAGCGCTTCCGCTCCGTCCTTCGCAAAAATAGCGTGGTGCGGCTGGTTTTCCAGCGCGTGCTCCAGCAATTTGCGTGAAACAGCCGAATCATCCACCACCAGCACTTGCATGGGGGCCGCAGGTTCTGTCATCGATGGAAATCCCTCTTTGTGCGGCCGGTGGGACCAGCACGCCGGCCGGGTTTGCACGCCAGAAGGGGACTGCCGCTATCGTATCAAGGAGCGGGCGCGTGGCGGGAAATTAGGGCATCCGTGATTCAAGAGCAGCAACATCATCCACGCAAGAGCGTTCCCGCTGCAGGTACAAGGTCTGGTTTTTGTGATCGCAGGAAAGGACCCGGAAACCCAGCGTAACGAAGCGCAAGACGACTACGCGCCGGCTCCCTGCACTTTCGCCAAAAGCTCGACGAATTTTTGTTTGCGCTCGGACTGGTCGTGGCCGCCTTCGGCTTCGGCGAGTTGTGTGATGTTCATGGAGCAGAACTTGGGGCCGCACATGGAGCAGAATTTGGCTTCCTTGTAGAAGTCGTCGGGAAGATTTTCATCGTGCATGGCTTTGGCGGTGGGCGGGTCGAGCGAAAGCTCAAACTGCTTGTTCCAATCGAAGAGGAAGCGCGCGTAACTGAGTGCATCATCGCGGTCGCGTGCACCGGGGCGGTGACGGGCCACGTCGGCGGCGTGCGCGGCGATTTTGTAGGCGATGACGCCCTGCTTCACGTCCTCGGGATTGGGCAGGCCGAGATGCTCCTTGGGCGTGACGTAGCACAGCATGGACGCGCCGTGCCAGCCGATCAGGGCCGCGCCGATGGCGCTGGTGATGTGGTCGTAGCCGGGCGCGATGTCGATGACCAGCGGGCCGAGGGTGTAGAACGGCGCTTCGTGGCACCACTCCATTTCCTTGTCCACCTGCTCCTTGATTTTGTCGAGCGGGACGTGGCCGGGGCCTTCGATCATCACCTGAACGTCGTGCTCCCAAGCCCTCGTGGTCAGCTCGCCGAGGACTTTCAATTCGGCGAATTGCGCTTCGTCGCTGGCGTCCGCGATGCAGCCAGGGCGCAAGCCATCGCCAAACGAAAAGCTCACGTCGTGCTTCTTGAAAATCTTGCAGATGTCTTCGAGGTTTTCGTAGAGGAAATTCTGCTTTTTGTGGTGCTCCATCCAGTGGGCCATCAGCGAGCCGCCGCGGCTGACGATGCCGGTAATACGCTTGCGAACCAGAGGAACGTGTTCGCGCAGCACGCCGGCGTGAATGGTCATGTAGTCGACGCCCTGCTCGGCTTGCTCTTCGATCACTTCAAGCATCAAGCCGATGGTCAGGTCCTCGGGGCGGCGCACGCGCGAAATGGCTTCGTACACGGGCACGGTGCCCACGGGCACGGGCGAAGCCCCAATGATGGCTTTGCGGATGGTGGGAATGTCGCCGCCGGTGGAGAGGTCCATCACGGTGTCCGCGCCATAATGCACGGCGTGGTGCAGTTTTTTCAGTTCTTCGTCGATGTTGGAGCTGGTCGCGGAGTTGCCGATGTTGGCGTTGATCTTGCACTTCGAGGCGATGCCGATGCCCATGGGTTCGAGGTTTCGGTGGTTGATGTTGGCGGGAATGATCATGCGACCGCGCGCGATTTCGCTGCGGATCAGCTCCGGTGCGAGCTTCTCGCGCTTGGCGACGTAATGCATCTCCTCGGTGATGACACCCTTGCGTGCAAAATGCATCTGCGACATGTTGCGGTTGCCGTTGCTCCCGGCAGTGGCCAGCCGTTTTTCGATGGATTGATCGCGAACATTCATGGCTTCTCCCAAATACAAATCTCCGAATGCTGTGGCGTGCGTCCGAACTTTGGATTATGGCACCGGGGCAAGGGTGCCGCAACGTGCCGCTTGACGTTGACGAAGATTGTGTGGGCGCTCATCCGATCCCACCGAAACCAGCGCGAAGACACACGTAGCGTTGGGCTGGGAATAAGGAACCGGTCTCGGCGCCAGTTACTGCCGCCAGCGGATTTTATCCATGCGGCTGGCTTCCTTTTGGCCGAAGTCGCG
>JAYVMO010000206.1:0-4496 GCA_043758915.1 Acidobacteriota bacterium
GCCACAGCTTGCGCTTCTTCCTTGGACAAGCTGGCGCCTTTGGTTTCTTCCGCGAGAGTGTGCCAGAAGCCGTGCACCGAACCGTCGGGCTTGATGGTAACGGCAAATTCTTCCGGCTGAGAATCGCGGAAGTAGCGAACGCGCCACAGGGCTCCGGGAACGCGAGTTCCGTAAATCGAGTTGATCGCCGCGATGGACATACGACGGTGCAGGAATTCGTTGGTGACCGGACCGGTGGTGTCGAGGAAGAGAGCGGTTTTGTGAAATGCGGCGGGATCCTGGCCGTGTGCGCGCATGGCGAGGTCGGCGCTGGCCATTGCGCCGCGACGATTGGTGAGCATTTTCAGGTAATCGCCGATATGCTCAGTTTTGAATTTCCAGGCCATTCCGCCGCCTACCAGAATGCAGATGGCGAGAAATCCGATCATGCCGGGGGTTAGCGCGTCATAACGGCGCTGGCTTGCTGCGGCCGTCTCCGCAACCGGCTGAGCCCGCAAGGAGATTTCCGGCGCGGGATCGGCCGCATTTAGGAGGTCATCAACATTTTCGAAGTGCCCGCGGTCGAAATAGGAAATTGCGGAAAGCGTTAGCGGGGCCAGCGCGGCGAGGCCGACGACGATTCCCGAGATTTTGAAATATAAATTGTCAGAGCGTATGAGCAGCATACCAACGAGAGAAGCGTCCACGGTGTAGTGCCACGTCAGGGTGGCCAGAATCCCCCAGCGCAGCATGACAATTCCCGCGACGATGCCGATGGCGCCCACCTCGATGCCGCGGATGTAGCCGGGCTCCTGCGGGTAGGCGCTGTGCAGGAAGCTCCAGAAAAAAGCAGGGAGAATGATGGCCAGGATGCGCGTGCCGGTCAGCCGGCGCAAAAAGGGAATGGCGAAAAGACGAAAAAGAAATTCTTCGCTGGTGGCGGCCATCACCCCGATGGCCACGCCGGCAATCCACGGAAAAGCAGTATTCACCACGCCGGAATAATTCAAGTCTTGCGGCGCCCAAACGCCGAGCTTGCTGCCAATCATGTAGAAGGCCACGATGAAGCCGATATGCGCGGCGGCCAGGGAAAGTCCGACGACCGAGGAAGAGAAAAATTCTTTGGAGCGCAGGCCGCGAAGAGAAAAGGCCTTGTACAGCTGCAAGCGATCAGGCTGCGCAGCGCGGTAAAGAGGTTCAGCGCCCGGAAGAACGAGAGTCACCATTAGGCCGGTAGCCAGCGCTCCCATGATTAATTTCGCGAGGCCCATGGCCACGAAACTGGAGTAGGCTTCGCGCGTGTCGTAGCCTGCGCGGAATGCATCCCACTGGTTGATCTGCATCAGGAAAAACAAAACAGCCACCAGCGAACCGATTTTTAGCGGCGCGCCCCAGGTGGTTTTGCCCTGGCGCGTGAGGGAAATGCCCAGCCAGATTGCTGCGCCCATCAGAAAGCCGTAGGGAAGAAGCGCGATCTGGTTATACAGAAGATTCGTTGAGCGAAGATGCTGGTAGCCGCGGGTCCAGGCTTCGGGAACTTGCAAAAATTCCTGAGTGCTTGCGATGTTATCGCCTTGCAGGCCCGCTTCCAGGCGGTAGCGCGCGGCTTTGGCCTTGAATCCCTTGCGTTCCCAGGTGAAGGACCAGTCGACACGATTCGGGCGCTTCAAAGAGTTTGCTTCTTCGGGCAGGAATTCCCAGCGGTTTAGATCCGTGCCCAATTTTGTTTGCAGAAATTGCTGAGCTGCGGAAAGAGCTTCTTCGCGACTCAAAGATTTTCCCGAGCGCGTTTCTTCCACGGTGCGCTGGTAGCCAACCACATTTCCCGCGGGGTTTACATGGACCCGAAATTCTTCTTCCTGCTGCGGTCGGAAAAAACGGACATCCCAATACCAGATATTCAGCTCGCTGGACATCAGCCGGTTGGCTTCCTGCAGGCCGAGTTCACGCTCCAGATAAGTTTTCCCGTTGTCGTCCAGTTCAAAAGTAATTGTGGATTCGTACCCGGAAAGATTTTCGCCCAGGCCTTCGACAAAAGTTTTGGCGCGCTTCTGGGCTTGCGCGCGGGACACTTTAAAATCGACCGAGGCTTCCGGAAAAGCGTGAAAGAAATAATGTTGCGCGAATAACGCGCCAAGGATGCCGAAGAAAATCCACAGCAGCAGGGTGCGCTTATCGGAACCGGTCAATCGAGAATCCGCCAAAGAGCCTCCGTCGATGCGTTACGTGAAGCCGCGTGATACGTGAAGCGGGCCAAGCGCTCACTCTAATAGTACGCGGTACCGCAGCGCAAGTTTCACGAAAAGCGCGGCTTATGCGGGGATGGTATAAAAGTAAGAGATGACCACCAGCCTGCAAACAGATGTGCGCATGATCAAGGGCGTAGGCCCGCAGCGCGCGGAACTGCTTGCGAAACGCGGGATTTATACGCTGGAGGATTTGCTGGCGTATTTGCCGTTCCGCTATGAAGACCGGATCCGCTTCGCGAAAATCAAGGACGTGGTGCCGGGCGAAACCTATACCGTGCGCGCGCGTGTGATGAGCGGGCAGGCGGTGCGCGGGTTTCGCGGGCGCGATGCTATTTATCATTTACTGGTGCAGGACGAGACCGGCTCTCTGCCCTGCAAATTTTTTCACGGCGGATATCTGGAGGGACGGCTGAAGCCGGGGCAGCAACTGATCCTACACGGCAAAGTGGAAGTGGATAAGCTGCGTCCGGCGCGGCGGGAAATGGTGAATCCGCAGATTGAAGTAATCAACACGGAGGAACCAGATTCCGTGGAGGCCGGCCGAATTGTTCCGATCTATGAGGGCATCGGAAGTTTTGGCACGCGGCAGATTCGCCGCGCGGTTTATGGGACGCTGCAGAATCTGGATCCCAATCTCCCGGACGTGCTGCCTGCGCAGTTACGGGAAAAACTTCATTACCCTTCGCGGCATGACTCTTTGATTTACGCGCATTTTCCTCCGCCGGACGAATCGGTGGATGCGTTGAATCAGTTTCGCTCCCCGGCGCACCAGCGGCTGATTTTCGAGGAGTTCTTTTTGTATCAGCTGAGCCTGGCGCTGGGACGGCAGGCCACGCGCAAGGAAAACGCAATTGCGTTCAAGGTGCGCGAGGATAAAGTACGCGAGGCGCTGAAAAAGATTTTACCGTTCAAGCCGACCGGGGCGCAGAAGCGAGTGTTGGCGGAAATTGCCGCAGATCTGGAAAAACCCGCGCCGATGAATCGTCTATTGCAGGGCGATGTGGGGAGCGGAAAAACCATTGTGGCGCTGCAGGCGGCGGTGATTGCGATTGAAAACGGCTGCCAGGCGGCGTTAATGGCGCCCACGGAAATCCTCGCGGTGCAGCATTACCTGGCGGCGCGGCGCCTGCTGGCTCCGGGCGGCTACCAGGTGGAATTGATCATCAGCGGATTGAAGCCCGCGGAAAAAGCTGCGGTGCGTCAACGCATACTTTCCGGCGAAGCGAATTTAGTGGTCGGCACGCATGCGTTGATCGAAGAAAATGTGGAGTTCCAGCGGCTGGGATTCGCGGCGATTGATGAGCAGCATCGCTTTGGAGTGCTGCAACGCAAACGGCTGATGGATAAAGCGCTGAAGCATGGGCACGCGCCGCATGTGCTGGTGCTGACGGCGACGCCGATTCCGCGCACCCTTTCGCTTACTTTATATGGCGACCTGGATGTTTCGATACTGGATGAACTGCCGCCCGGTCGCACGCCGATCACCACGCGCATGAGCACGGAGCAGCATTTGCCCGGCGTCTGGGAATCGCTGCGCCGCGAAGTGCAGGCCGGACGCCAAGCGTACATTATTTATCCGGTGATTGAGGAATCGAAGCTGGAATTGAAAGCGGCGATGGAGGAATACGAGCGGCTGTCGCATAGCGTTTTCCCGAAGCTGAAGGTTGGGTTGCTGCACGGTCGGTTGTCGAGCGAAGAAAAAGAAGATGTGATGCAGCGGTTTCGACGCAATGAAATACAGATTCTTGTGGCCACCACGGTAGTCGAAGTGGGAGTGGACGTGCCTAACGCCACGGTGATGGTGATCGAGCACGCGGAACGATTTGGGCTGGCGCAGCTGCATCAACTCCGCGGGCGCATTGGGCGCGGCTCGCACAAATCGCATTGCATACTGATTGCGCCATACCGCTTGACCGATGATGGACGAGCGCGACTGGAAACCATGGTGCGGACCAATAATGGATTTGAAATTGCCGAGACCGATTTGCTGATTCGCGGGCCGGGAGAATTTTTTGGCACCCGGCAGTCCGGGGAATTGGGATTCAATATTGCGAATCCGCTGCGCGACAAAGAATTGCTGGAACTGGCGCGGCGGGAAGCATTCCACCTGGCCGAGGAGCCGGGGCAAAAAGATGCGTTGCAGAGCGTGTTGAAAATGCTGCCTCCGCAATGGCAGCGGCGCTATCAATTAGCCAAGGTTGGCTGAGGGTTTACAACAGAACATGCGAGTGATTGCCGGAACATATCGCAGCCGAATCTTAAAGAGTC
>JAYVMO010000207.1:0-4850 GCA_043758915.1 Acidobacteriota bacterium
GGCTCGCTCGACAAACCGCGACACGAATTCGTGGTACACGCTCTTGTGAACCGCCACGCGGCTTGCCGCGGTGCACCGCTGCCCCGCCGTGCCGAATCCTCCCCAAATGGCGCCATCCACGGCCAAATCCAGATTCGCGTCATCCATCACGATGATGATGTTCTTGCCGCCCATTTCCAGGCTGTAATGTTTGAAGTCCGGCGCGCACGCTTGCGCGATGATACGTCCAACGGCCGTCGATCCCGTGAAGCTGATCACCGGAACATCCGCATGCCGTGAAAGTGGCGCGCCCGCTCCCGGCCCATCTCCACTCACCAGATTCACCACGCCACGCGGGATGCCTGCCTCCGTCAAAACTTGCAGCAGGTGATACGACGACAACGGCGTGTCCTCGGCCGGTTTCAAAACCACCGTGTTTCCACTGATCAGCGCCGGCATTATCTTCCACGACGGAATGGCCATCGGGAAATTCCAGGGCGTAATCATTCCGCATACGCCGATCGACTGCCGCACGCTCATCGCAAACTTATTGGGCAGTTCCGACGGCGTCGTCTGCCCAAAGAGCCGCCGCCCCTCGCCGGCCATGTAATAGGTCATGTCGATGGCTTCTTGCACGTCGCCGCGCGTCTCGGCCAGGACCTTGCCCATTTCCCGCGTCATGTCTTTCGAAAATTGTTCCTTGCGCTGCAACAGCAACTCCGCCGCCCGAAACAGGATTTCCGCCCGCTTCGGCGCGGGCACTAGCCGCCACTTCTTGTAGGCTTCCTTGGCGGCATCGACGGCTTGATTCACATCCTCGGATGAGGAAGAGACAAACATCCCCACCAGTTCATCGGTGTTCGCGGGATTGCGGTTTTCGTAGGCCTTCCCACTCCGCGATTCCATCCACTCGCCATTAATGAAGTTTTTGTAGATCTTGGGGGCAACTGCCGTAGCCATGCTTCCTCCAGATAATCCGCTTCTCAGCAGGGTTGTTCTCGTTGGCCCTGCAGGCCAGACTTAGATAGAGAATTCTTTGCCTCTCGATTCTACGTTGTTTTTCTTAGTGGTCAAATGGCCGACTCCCTTTCTTCTGCGCGGAAGCCTGAGCAAATAGGGCTAGGCGGCCCGTATCGCCATGATTCTAGAGGATTTATGGGCACATTGCAGGCCCTCGCCAACACTGACAACTTCCACCCCTGACAATGCAAACGCCAGCCCCATGGACAGCTAAAAATATCCGGGAATTTTTTGCCCGCACGGCAGTTATACAGAGCAAACACAGTAGTATGCTCCTTAGGCAACTGGCCGGAGCGATGCACCCTGCATCCCTCCGGTCGCCTTCTTTGCTCCTCCCGCACGGCGTTTTCCTGCCACCCACCCGGGCAAGATTCCTGAGCCCGCTCGTGGCGCGGTACGCTGAAAAATCGAGAATGACACAGAATTGGCCGATGTCCGCACCGCTCGTCGACGGCGGCAGCGTCTACTTCGCCGGCACCAATCTCTACTGCATTTCGTGAGTACCTGGGCACGCGCGAGGGCTTTCCTGCGAGGGGCAGGCTCCGCCGCGTAGAAATTAAGTTCTACAGTCGCTCCCGAGCCTCGCCACATTACCCTTTCGCACGTCATAAGGCTTTTTTATTGTTACGGAGCAGCGCCAAGTCGTGGTATACTCCATTTGCGCTTAAAACTTTCGGTTGTGTTGTGCGGTCCCTCCGGTGCAGTCGTCGATCTGAGAATACCCGCCTCCAGTTTCCTCCGTACGTCTTCAGCGTAATCTAAACGAAGACTGGCTATGCCGGTTGCCGTGTGCGTCCGTGAATACGCGTGCGCGCGGCCACCGTCCCGCCAGCAAGAAAGCAAAACGAATGTCGAATTTTTCAGAACTGCCAATTTCTCCTTATATGAAGGAGAGATTGACTGCCGCGCGTTTCACCATTCCAACGCCAGTACAGGCTGCGGCCATCCCGCAAGCCCTCGAGGGAAAGGATGTGCTGGCTACCGCGCAAACAGGAACCGGCAAGACGCTGGCCTTCCTGATTCCGGTCATCGAACAGCTCCTTAGGCACAACACGCCGGGAATTGCCGCGCTGGTGCTCGTTCCCACTCGCGAACTCGCCATGCAGGTCGTCGAGCAATACAACGCCTTGCGCGGCAAGCAGCTTTTGCCCGCGGCGCTGGTCGTCGGCGGCTTGTCGGAAGGCGCGCAGCTCAGCGCCATCCGTAAGGGTGCGCGATTCGTGGTCGCAACTCCCGGACGATTGGAAGATTATCTCGATCGCAGGCTTTTCCATTTTAACGCGCTGAAGATGCTCATCCTCGATGAAGCCGACCGCATGCTGGATATGGGCTTTCTGCCCGCGATTCGGCGCGTTGTGTCCATTCTTCCCAAGGACCGCCAGACCATGTGCTTTTCGGCGACTCTGGAAGGCGGCATGATGCACATTGTTAAGGACTACCTGCGCAATCCTGTGCGGCTGGCCTTCGGGTCCACGCTCAAGCCAGTGGACAACATTCGCATGCAGGCCTTTGAAGTAGCCGTCGATCGCAAACAACAGGTTTTGCAAAGCCTGCTCGCCAAAGAGCCAGGCCGATGCCTGGTTTTCGCGCGCACCAAGCGCAGCACCGAACGGATCGCCAAGAGCCTGAATCGCGACGGCTTCTCCGCCGCCATGATTCATGGCGACCGTTCACAATCCCAGCGCACCGCTGCCCTTGCAGGATTTCAGCAGGGCCGCTACCGCGTACTGGTGGCCACCGATCTCGCGTCTCGCGGGATTCACGTCCAGGACATCGCGCAGGTCATCAACTATGACCTCCCCGAAGTCGCGGAAAATTTTATCCACCGTGTCGGGCGCACCGGCCGCAACGGCAGCCATGGCGTGGCTTCCACTCTTTTCGTCAAGGAACAGCGCTCCGAGCTATTCCAGCTCGAACGCACGCTGGGAATCAAGATAGAGAGGCTGCGCGCCGACGATAGTCAGCCGGAGAAACAGGACAACCGGCGGCTTGAACCGCATGCCGGCCCCCAACGCCATGTTCGCCCCATACTTGACGCCAAGTCCACGATGATTCGTTTGCCCGGCGAGGTTCTGCAGGTGCAGATGGAAAGTTAAGCAGTTCAACAGTGAATCTCGTGCGCCGGCTGGCCGCAAAGCGGTTCGGCGCACGATTCATTCGTTGCGGGCATCAATGGGTAGCCGAGGATTTTGTTTTGTCCACGACGACCGCGCCGCCCTTCATCACCCACTTCACGTTATCCAGTACGGCGTCGCTATCGGAGAGCGGGTCATCTGCGACCGCCACCAGATCCCCAAAGTAACCCGGCGCCACAACTCCTAGCTCCTTGGGCTGGCCCAGCAACTCAGCGGCATTCGTCGTCACCGATTGCAGCGCCTGTTCCGGCGTCATCCCGGCCTTCACGAACCAATCCAATTTGCGCGTGTTCTGCCCACACCTGCAGTAGATCGCATCCGGGCACAGCGCGATGCTAGCTAGCTTCTTGAAGAATTCCTCTCGCAGGCACACGCATCCGCCGTGTACCGGGCTGATTTCTAATTCACTTGGGAGTGGAAATCAATGCGGAAACGCAGGGGCTACTGCTGCTTGGTGGCCGTTCGCGAAGGCAAGTTGGCAGCCGCGGATGTAGTCACCGGCGGAAAAGGTGGGGCGGCTCCTGCCGTCCGAGAACCGAGTCCCAGTTTTGTGAGTGTCTTGGCATCCAGCTTGCCGCTGGGATTCAGCCCATGCGCCTCTTGATACTTCTTCATGGCATCGACCGTGGAAGAATCCCACTTGCCGTTGGGCGATCTGTTGAACGAGCCGTCTTTCGCCAGCGCTTGCTGGATCTCGGTAATTCGTTCTGGCGTAGGAGCTTTCTGCCCCCGCTGGTGCCGGTGTGATTTCCTCGAATGCTTCGTGGAATTCGTCCGGTGCGCGGCACTATTCGAGTGAGCAGACGATTTTTTCTTCGAGCTGCTATGCGCTTTCGCCGAACCCGCGGCCACACCCGCCCCTGCTGCTACGAGCAGCGCGAGGGCCAGGTGGGTCGCTTTTTGCATGTGCATGCGTATGGTTTCGGTGGTCGTCGACTACTGTTGATTGTCCGCCGGAACTACGCCCGGAAGAAACACGGTGAGGATCTTGTCGGCATCCTGCCGCCGCAGAACCTTGAACACCACTTGGTCGCCGGGCTTCAGCTTCGTCACTGCCGCGCGGTACTCGGCCACGGAGGTGACCTCTTGCCGGTTGACTTCGGTGATGACGTCACCGCGCGCGAATCCGAGGTCCTCGGCGAAGCTTGCGGGTTCCACCTCCGCCACCACCACGCCTTTTTGCGCTTCGACTCCGACGCGGCGTCCGCGATCGGGAGTGAGTTCCTCGACGTGCAAGCCGAACTCCGAAGGCGCAGCCTCACCCGGCTGGTCGCCCAGGCGGCCGGCGGTATTGGGGAAGACGCGCGTGCGGTCTTCGACGATAGCGGTAGTTTCTTTTTGCGCGCGGTCGCGCATGTAGGTCAGTTTCACTTTGCTGCCGATGGGCGCCTGTGCGATGGGATTCACAAGGTCGTTGCCATTTTTCACCGGCGCTCCGTTCACGCTGGTGATGACGTCACCGCCTTTCAATCCCGCCTTTTCGGCAGGGCTTCCCTTCGCGACATCTTCAATGGCCACGCCGTACGGCGCGCCGAGCTCCTTGAGGGTGATGGGATTCGTTCCGCGCTCTTCCGTAAAGCTCACGCCGATGGAACCACGGGTCACGTGTCCTTGCGCAACAATTTGGTTGTACACATTGATGGCCGTCGTGGAAGGCATCGCAAATCCCACGCCTTCGTAGCCGCGGCTGCCGGTAATGATCGCGGTGTTGATGCC
>JAYVMO010000208.1:0-11233 GCA_043758915.1 Acidobacteriota bacterium
GCAGTTCCTGCAGTTGCTTCGCCATCGGCTAGAGGCGCCCAAGTGGCGCCAGCTTCGGGAGCAGGTCCTTCGGCCACTCTGCCACCAGCTGCAGCCCCCCAAGCGGTTCCGGCTTTCATAACGCCGGCATCATTGATCACCGTCTCGGGAGGAACGACATCTGTCACTCTACTGTGGCAGATCGCAAAATTGCTATTCGGAAGGCCGGCGGGCACACCTTGGGTCGCGTTCGGGATTTCACTGTTAGTCGGACTAGTGATTTATTTTCTCAGCGTAAGCGATGACAAGGTTCAGGCGACATGGCGTGACAAATTCATCGGAGGTTTCATTGGCTTTCTGAATTCTATGGTCTTATTCGCAGCCGCCGTAGGCATTCTAGGACGGTCCTAGGCCCGGAAGGTGGGCAAGTATTCGTTTATCAGGCGGCTGGCAAACCCAAATCGTACCTACAAACTGGGGGTGCCACATGCTTCGGTTTTTGAAGCGTGCGGGTTTTGCCTTTTCCTTAGCCCCCCAATCCCAAACTCACTCCTCCATCCAGCCAAGACCCCCCTTATTCCTTACCGCGCTCACCCATGTCCAGTTACCTTAGTTCTCCGCATCCGCGTTTGTTGCGTCCCGGTGGATTCTGCGGGATGCGTTTTCTGCATCCCGGTCGTCTCTACCGGGACGCCATAGGCGCATGCAGTCGGAGATTCCGCGAACTGCGGAATCGGAGACTCTGACCTTGTCGGAGAGATTCTCTTCTCCCCGCTCCTTCCCTCCTTCTCCGATCACCCTTTCTTTTCTTCAACTTAGAAGCAACAGCCTGAAACTTACATCTTTCGAGGTTCGCTCCACTCTTCCCATCTCGAAGGAAACAAAACACTTACAAGTAACCACTTGACAACTTATACGAATATGGTACAATGGGTTGTTTGGTGGACACGATTCTTTCCGTGCCACCCCGTATATGCGCCCCCGCCGCGCGATCCTTCTAAACCCTTTAGAATCAGTCCGCCTACCCCCGTTACCTTCTTATAAACACCGTCATCCCATAACTCATTTAGAATCAACACTTGCAGGATTACATCTAAGTGTTGATTCTAAAGCACTTACAAGGATGCTAACCCGTTTAGAATCAACACTTACAAAAAACCCGGGGGGAGGGGGGTCTTATGGTCAACCAGCCGCACCCTCAAGGGCTTCCTGACGCAAAGTGCAGCCCATTTCGGCCCAACTGCGCTCTTCCGCCGGACACCAGCCACCATTCACCAGTCACCGATTTTCAGTGCAGGAAGTGGCGCATGCCGGTAAACACCATCGCCATGCCCAGGCGATCCGCAGCAGCAATCACCTCTGGATCCCGCACCGACCCGCCCGGCTGGATCACCGCCGCCGCACCCGCTTTGGCCGCTTCTTCCACGCCATCGGGAAACGGGAAGAACGCGTCGGAGGCCACCACGCTTCCCGCGAGAGACGCCTGCGCCTTCATCACCGCCAGCTTCACCGAGTCCACTCGGCTCATCTGCCCGGCACCCACGCCCAGCGTCGCGCCGTCCTTGGCGAAAACGATCGCATTCGACTTCACGTGCTTGGAAACTTTCCAGGCGAAGCGCATCGTGTGCATCTCTTCCGGGGTGGGCACGCGCTTGGTCACCGTACGTAACTCCACGTCGCTCAGCTCGCCGAGGTCCGGCTGCTGCACCAGCATCCCGCCGAGGACGCGCTTGAGTTGCAGATCGCACTCAAGTTCCAATCCGCCGGCGGGCAGCTCCAGCAACCGCAAATTTTTCTTCGCCGCAAAAATGGCCTTAGCCTTTTCCTCAAATCCCGGCGCGGCGATGCACTCCACAAAAAGTTTTGCCACCTCTTCCGCCGTGGCCGCATCCACCACGCGATTGAACGCCAGCACCCCTCCAAATGCCGAAATAGGATCGCTCGCCAGCGCCTTCAAGTACGCTTCCCGCAGCGTTTTCTGCTCCGCCGTGCCGCAAGGATTGTTGTGCTTGATGATCACCGCCGCCGGCTCGCGAAATTCCGCCGCCAGGCTCCGCGCCGCTTCCAAGTCCACGAAATTGTTGTACGAAAGCTCCTTGCCCTGCAGCTGCTTCGCCGCCGCCAGCCCGTATGCTCCGCTTGGTGTAGCGCTTGGTGTAGCGCTTGGTGTAGCGCCGGGCTTCAGCCCGGCACTGTTCTCTGCCACGTACAACCCCGCCGCCTGGTGCGGGTTTTCTCCATACCGCAATTCTTGCTGCCGCCGCAGCGCAATGTGCACGCGCTCCGGCAGCACCGGCTTCGCACGCAGCTCCGCATGCCCCGCCGCCGCCGAGAGCCTCTCCAACTCCGTCGTGATCATCCCGTCATACGCCGAAGTCGTCGCAAAAACTTTTCGCGCCAGCTCCAGCCGCGTGCCGAGGGTGGTCTCATGACCCGCTTCCAGTTCCGCCGCCACGCGCGCATAATCCGCGGGATCGGTCACCACCGTTACGCTTTCGAAATTCTTCGCCGCCGAGCGCAGCATCGTCGGCCCGCCGATGTCGATGTTCTCGATCAACTCTTCCGCCGTCAACCCGGCCTTCGCCGCCGTGGCCTCGAAGGGATACAAATTCACGACTACCAGATCGATCGGCGCGATGCCATGCTCCGCCGCCTGCTTCTGATCCTCCACGTGCTTGCGGCGAAAGAGCAATCCTCCATGCACCTTGGGATGCAGCGTCTTCACGCGTCCGCCGAGCATCTCCGGCCACCCCGTGAAATCCGAAACGTCGCGAACCGCCACGCCCGCTTCGCGCAGCAGCTTCGACGTGCCGCCGGTCGAGAGCATCTCGATCTTCAGCGCCGCCAGCCGCTTGGCAAACTCCACGATGCCTGTTTTGTCAAAAACGCTGATGAGCGCGCGCTCCACCGCCATGTCGTCCTCCGCAAAAGGAAAGCACAACAGTGTAAGCGCCTGATGAAAAATGGGAAAGTGGCAACGCTGTGGGAAAGTTCAGCCGGGGAACTACACTTTGACGAGCGCCTTCAACTTCACTTGCCCGTCCACCACTTCCACGACGTATTCCACGTCGCGGCAGTTCTTCTCCGACTGCAGGTCCTTCGTTTTCTTCAGGACGAATTGATTGAAGCTCGCGCGCGTGAGCTTTTCGGTCTCTTCCCCGGCTTGCTGCTTGGCGAGCAAAAACGCAGCGTAAAGTTGATCGACCTTCTCGGTCTCGCGTTCCGGCTCCGAGCAGGTCATGCGAAAAGGCATGACCTCGGGCGGCGCGGCGGCCGCTACCTGCGCTTCCGCAGCTTGCTTCTGTGCGCGCTCGGCTTCGATGGCCTTGGCTGCCGCACCGAAGTGCCTCTGAACCTTGCCCTCTTCCTTCTGCTGCAACTTCTTGCGGAAAATATCCTTATATTTCGCGTACGTCTGGTTGAGGTTGTTGTAGCGAAAGCGCTGGCCGAATTTCAGCTCGCCGCCACGCTCGGCATAGCGCTTGAAGAGTTGGTCAATACGCCACTCGATTTCCGTGGGCGGACGCTTCCTGCCGCCCCCAAAATACTGGTCGTACTCGACCTTGAGCTGGCGGATGTCGCGTTCGAGCTGGCCCAGTTCTTCGTCGATGGTAGCCATGCGTGGCGTAAACCCCCCATCTAACATGCTAGGAGTAAGGAAGGTGGGCGTCAACCGGATGAGCGGGCGGCGCTGCGGATTGGGCACCGTACAACTCGATCTTTGCCCTGTCCGTTGGTACGGGTTGCTGGCATTGCCCGCGGCGCCGCACTGTGCTGAAATGTCCGCATGGACGCTAGCGCGAAGAAGACGCTATCCGCTGAGCAGGCGGAACTGCTGCGCCAAATTCCCTCGGTGGACGAACTTCTCATCCAGCCGCGCCTTGCGGCGCTTGCCGCACGGATGGACCGCAACCTGGTGGTCGAGGTGGCCCGCGCCGTTTTGTCCGATTTGCGTTCGCGCATTGCGGGCGAAGCGAATTTCACCGCTGTGGCGCTGGAACCGGCCGCGCTCGAGGAACGCATCGCGGCGGAAGTCGAACGCATGCTGGCGCGCTCGCTGCAGCCGGTGATTAACGCCACCGGCGTCATCCTGCACACCAACCTCGGCCGCGCGCCTCTTTCGCCGAGTGTCGTCGACGAATTTCGGCGCACCGCCACGCAGTACAGCAATCTGGAATACGACCTCGAAGCCGGGGCACGTGGCAAACGCGACGTGCACACTGCGGAACTTCTCACGCGCCTTACCGGCGCGGAAGCCGCCATCGTGGTGAACAATTGCGCCGCTGCCGTTCTTCTGGTTCTGGCGGCGCTCGCGCGAGGCGGTGAAGTGATCGTCTCGCGCGGCGAGCTTATCGAAATCGGCGACGGCTTCCGCATTCCGGAAATCATGGAGCAGAGCGGCGCCGTGCTGCGCGAAGTGGGGACGACCAATCGCACGCGCCTTGCCGACTACGAAAATGCCATCAACGAAAAAACGCGCCTGCTCCTTCGCGTGCATCCTTCCAATTTCAAAATCATAGGATTCGCCGAACAACCTTCGCTGGAAGAACTCGTCGCGCTCAGCGGCCGCGCGGCGCTGCCGCTCGCCGAAGACTTGGGCTCCGGCTGCCTCGTCGATCTCTCGGAAAACGGCATCAGCGAACCGACGGCGCGCCAAAGCATGGAGGCCGGCGTGGGCATCGTGATGTTCAGCGGCGACAAACTTCTAGGCGGATCGCAAGCAGGCATCCTTGTGGGCAAAAAAGAATTAATCACGCGCGTGCGCCGCCACCCGCTCTTCCGCGCGCTGCGCGTAGACAAACTCACGATCGCCGCGCTGGAAACCACGCTGGGGGCGTATCTGCGCGCGGCCTGGGACGAAATCCCCGCGCTGCGCATGATTCGCATGACACCGCAGGAACTGAAGCGCCGCGCCGAAAATTTCCTGCGCGAGCTGCGCCCCGAATTGCCGCTGGATGAAGTGGAGATCGAAATCACCGATGGCGATTCGCTCGTCGGAGGCGGGTCGACCCCGTCGCAATCGCTGCCCTCGAAAATCATGCGCATCGCCAGCGCGCGCTACTCGGCGGCGAAACTCGAACAGCGGCTGCGCCGCGCTCCCGCGGGAATTTCTGTGATTGCCCGCGTAGAAGACGACCGCTTGGTCATTGATCTCCGCACCGTTCTTCCCGAGCAAGAGCCGCTCCTGCTGAAAACACTTGCTTCCGCTCTTCGTTGATCCGCCATCTAACATTCGGCTATCCAAGCGCGCACTTTTCGGCTGAGCGATGCGCCTGCGGCGATCCGATTTGCTCGGCAACCCGGCGTGATGAAGGTTCTCCAGAAGCCTTGAGTGCAGGAGCATCGTGCGGGGAAAAGAGGGAAAAAGACAGCGCAGAGATGCGGAGCGCGCGGAGACACGCGAAGGGGATTCGGAAATCCTTAGAGGCGGTTGATGCAAGAGGCAACGCAGGCGGCGCCGAAACCGTTGTCGATGTTGACGACGGTGACGTTGGAGGCGCAACTATTGAGCATACCGAGAAGCGCGGCGACGCCGCCGAAGCTCGCGCCATAGCCAATGCTGGTGGGCACGGCAATCACCGGGACGGCCACCAGGCCGCCGACGACGCTCGGCAGCGCGCCTTCCATTCCCGCGACGCAAATAATCACGCGAGCCTCCGTGAGTTTTTCGCGATGCTCCAATAACCGGTGAATGCCCGCCACGCCCACATCGTACAAATGCTCGAGGCGGTTGCCCATCATTTGCGCGGTCAGCAGCGCTTCCTCCGCGACGGGAATGTCGCTGGTGCCCGCGGAGACGATGAGAATTGTTCCTTTTCCGGAAATTTCCTTACTGCGCTCGATGGTGATGACGGCGGAGAGTTCGTGGAACTTCGCGGAACGCTGCACCTTTTTCACGGCGGCAAAAATCCTGGCATCCGCGCGCGTCACCAGAACATTCTGCCGCGAGTCCTTGCGGCGCAGCATGGCGCGCACGATCTCCGCCACCTGCGCCGGAGTCTTCCCCTTGCCGAAAATGACTTCGGCGAAACCCTGGCGCAACGCACGGTGGTGATCCACCTTGGCAAAGCCCAGGTCTTCAAAGGGCAAGTGCTTCAGGCGCTCGATGGCCTTGGCGGGAGAAACGTCTCCCCCCTTCACCGATTCCAACATTTTCAGTAGCTCTCGCTGATCCATATCATTCGACCGCCGCGAATTCTATCATCGCACAGACACGGCGCCTCGGCTTGACTTGGCGGGGAGCGGCTGGGAGACTGAACGTATCCGCGCAAAGCAGATGCACGACGAAAAACAGCAAATCGTAACCGTAGGTGTGACCGGAGCGAGCGGGGCGATTCTGGCGCAGAAGGCGCTGGAATTGCTGGAAGCGGACGCGCGCGTGGCGAGGATTCATCTGGTGGTCACCGAAGCGGGTCAGCGGCTATTTTCGGAAGAGCTGGGCGTGACGTCGGGCGACTTGAAGCAACTCTCCAGCCGCATCCTGGGCCAGCCATCCACCAAGATCGAAGCGCTCCCGAACCGGGATGTGGGAGCGTCCATCGCGTCGGGCAGCTACGCTGTGGATTCCATGATCGTGATTCCCTGCTCAATGGGCACGCTGGGAGCGATCGCGGGCGGGCTTAGCGACGATCTCGTTTCGCGCGCCGCGGACGTCATGCTGAAGGAAGGGCGGAAGCTGGTGCTGTGCGTGCGCGACACGCCGTTCAACCGCATTCATCTGGAAAACATGCTGAGGGCGCAGCAGGCTGGTGCGGTCATCATGCCCGCGGTACTCGCGTTCTATCACCATGCGAAAACCATCGACGATCTCGTGACGCAGTTCGTTTGCCGCGTGCTCGCGCAGATCGGACTGCCGCAGGAACAGATGTACCGCTGGACGGGCTCGGCTGCACCAAAAAAAGCGGAGGCGTGACGCAGCAGGCCATGCGGCGCAGCGCGTAATGCAACGATGACCAACCGGATAAAAATCGTTCTGGAGATGATTAAGTTCGAGCACTCCGTGTTCGCGCTGCCATTCGCGCTGACCGGCGCGCTGCTCGCGGCGCGGGCCACGCATCAGGCGCCCAGCGGCTGGCCGACGCTGCGGCAGATCGCGTGGATCATCGTGGCGATGGTTGCCGCGCGCTCCGCGGCGATGACCATGAATCGCATCGCGGATGTGCGCTACGACCGCGAAAATCCGCGCACCCAACAACGCGCATTGGCCACCGGCGCGCTCACGGTTTCTTTTGCGTGGATATTTACACTAGCCGCCGTCGGCGTCTTCCTGGTGGCGGCGTGGCAGCTCAATCCCCTGGCGCTGAAGCTCGCACCGCTGGCGCTGGCAGTGTTGTTTTTCTATTCGTTCACCAAACGCTTCACCAACTGGTCGCATCTTTTTTTGGGCTTGGCGCTGGGGATTTCTCCCGCCGCCGCGTGGATCGCCATCAGCGGCGGACTCGATTTGCGCATGCTGATTCTGTGCGCGGCAGTAACGCTGTGGGTCGGCGGGTTCGATGTGCTCTACGCTTGCCAGGACGTGGATTACGACCGGCGCGCTGGCCTCTTTTCCGTTCCGAAGAAATTCGGGATTGCCAATGCGCTGCTCATCGCGCGCATGATGCACGCCGGGGTGGTAACTTTGCTTGCGTGGCTGGCGTTCAGTTTTGGATTGCCCTGGCCGGCATGGGCAGGGATTGGAATCGTGGCGGCGCTGTTGACTTATGAGCATTCCCTTGTCAAAGCGGATGACCTCAGCAAGCTGGACGCTGCGTTTTTCGCAATGAACGGTTATATTAGTATGTCGTTCTTGTTGTCGTGGGGCGCTGCGGTGGCCCTTTGGCGCGTTTGAAGAATTCAGCGGATTCGAAATGAGTGAACTGATCATCACGGACCAGCGGTTGAAGCCGATTGCCGAGAAAGTGCTCGGTGGCGAACGGCTTTCGATGGACGACGGCATCGCGCTGTACCGTTCGCCGGACCTGCTGGCGGTGGGCTGGCTGGCGAACCACGTGCGCGAGAAGAAGCACGGCAACATTACCTATTACAACGTCAATCGGCACATCAATCCCACCAACGTGTGCGTGGCGCATTGCAAGTTGTGCGCGTTTGGGCGCGACCCCAATGCCCCGGGCGCGTATACCTTCGCGCTGGAAGAGATCTATCAGCGGGCCGAACAAGGAGTGCGCGAAGGCGCGACGGAATTTCACATTGTCGGCGGCCTGCATCCCGATCTATCGTTCGATTATTTCCTGGAAATGATCCGCGGGCTCAAAAAGCGCTGCCCCGGCATCCACCTGAAGGCCTTCACGATGGTGGAGGTCGGGTACTTTGCGCGCATCGCCAAGCTCTCCGTGAAAGACACGCTGCTCAAAATGAAAGAAGCCGGGGTGGACTCGCTGCCCGGCGGCGGCGCGGAGATTTTCCATCCGCGGGTGCGCAAGATCATCTGCGACCACAAGGTGAGCGGGCAGATGTGGCTCAGCATCGCGCGGCAAGCGCACGAGATTGGCTTGCGGTCGAACGCCACCATGCTCTACGGGCACGTGGAGACGGAGGAAGAACGCGCGGATCATCTGGTCAAGCTGCGCGAACTGCAAGACGAGACGCACGGTTTCGTAACGTTCATTCCGCTGGCGTTTCACCCGGAAAACACGGCGCTCTCGCACATTCCCAAGACGACGGGTTACGCGGATTTGCGCAACATCGCCGTGGCGCGCTTGCTGCTCGATAATTTCGAGCACATCAAGGCCTACTGGATCATGCTGACGCCGAGCATCGCGCAGATCGCGCTGCGTTTTGGGGCCAACGACCTCGACGGAACGGTGGTCGAAGAAAAGATTTATCACGATGCCGGCGCGGTGACTTCCGAGTTTACTTCGCGCGCCGAACTGGAACGGCTGATCCGCGCCGCCGGACGCGTTCCCGTGGAGCGCGATACGGCCTACAACCGCGTGGACCGCTCGAAGATGCCGCCGATTCCGGCCTCGCCGCCGCCCGGCCTCGTCTCGCTCTCTCTCAACATTTAATTGGTAATGCCTCAGCCCTTAAACTTTTGACGCAGACCCATCTTTTCCAGCCGGGGCAAGACTTCGTCACGAAAATAAGGAAATTCCTGCACGTAATCGACAAAACTTAGCGTCGTACCGGCGAAGCCCGAAGCCGTAATTTTTGTCATTTCCCTGGCGATGGTGTCGGGATCGCCGACCAGCGGGTACGTACCGTGCCCTGCCGCGAAACGATCGCGCATGGTGCGCAACGCTTCGGGTGGAAATGATTGCGCGTGGAGACCCTGAAGGCGCATGAGGTTGTCGACAGCGCCCCAGTCGGCGTTTTCCTGAGCGTAGTAGTGGTAATACTCTTCGGCTTCCTTTTTGGTTGGGCGGCAAACGACGTGGCACAGGGTGAAGACGCCGGTCTCACGGCCGAGTTTCGCGGCACGTTCCTTGATATGATCGACTTCCTTTTTGGATTGTTCGAGGTCGATGGAGATGCAGAAGAGAAAATCCGCATTGCGAGCGGCGAAATCGCGGCCTTCGCCAGAGCCGGCGGCGTTCATCACCGGCGGGTTGCCATCGAAAGGACGAGGAAAGCCGTAAATGCCCTGGCCTTTGAAATATTTGCCCTTCCATTCGAATGGGCCTGCATGATTCCAGATGCGTTGGACGAGATCGAACCATTCCTGGGCGAGAGCGTAACGGTCGGTGTGCTTTTCGGGAAGGTCGATTCCGAAGGCGTCGTACTCGGGCTTGTTCCAGCCCGCGACGACGTTAAGTCCGAGGCGGCCGTGGCTAAGCTGGTCGGAGGTGGCGAGCTGCTTGGCGGCCACCAGCGGATGAATAAACGCCGTATGGACGGTAGCGAAAACATTGATGCGCTTGGTGTTGGCAAGCAGGCCGGTGGCCCAGATGAGGGTTTCGAGCACGCTGCCGTGGAAATCGGTCTCGCCGCCGTAACCGATCCAGCGCGCGATGGGCAGCATGAATTCAATGCCCGCTTCATCGGCCATTTGCGCGAGGCGGATATTGTTGTCCCAGGAATTCACCCAGCGCTCCGGTACTTTCGTGACGGACATGCCGCCGGAGCAATTGGCGGAGAAAAAGCCGAGCTTCAATTTATTGTCGTTCAGGATAGGAGATTGCTTCTTCCCCATTGGCACCTCGCAGGAGTTCTAGGTAGCAGCCCGATAGTATTGCCACATTGGTAAGCGATGGAACTGGCAGGCAGATAGATGGTGGACGTGACCGGGATCGAACCGGTGACCCCCTGCTTGCAAAGCAGGTGCTCTCCCAGCTGAGCTACACGCCCATGCGATGCAACCAACATCCTATCATATGCTTGCAGCCACTTCCCGGACCGCTCCAACTTCGATTTTCGGTCCATTCGGTCCAATGACGGCTCTCTCGGACTGGAGTTCGAAGCCCAAGCCGACTTTCTTGGCTACTTGCTTGCGAAACTCCACGTCGTCCTTCAGTTTGGAATAACTGTCCGTCACCGTCTTTCCCGCGTGGCCATGCCAGAACGTGATGAGGTCCTCGGGGACCGAGTTCTTGCGAAGCCAAGTGATACGGAAACGACGAAATGCGTGACAACCTGTCTTCGGCTGTTCTAGGCTGGCCAGGATCGGATGCAGCGAGCGCCGCAGGACGTTCGACTGCGAGAGCTGTCGGCCCGTTCGAGTGGAGAACAGGAGACCAGATTTCCTCTCGCCAACGAAGTCCTTTAGCATGGCCGCAACCATGGGGTGTAAATCGATGTCACGCTTACCGTTGTCGGACTTCAGGTAATCGTGAATCTCGCCCCTCCAAGCCTTCTGACAGATTTTGATCGTGGTGCAGTCCGGGGAAATGTTCTTGAAGTCGATCCCCAGTGCTTCACCAAATCGCAATCCCGCAGATGCGCAGAGCGTGTAGAACATGCGGTAGAGCTTCTTCTTTGGTGCGCCGACAATGCCCGTAACTACATCGCCGGTCAGGGTAGGTTGCTTCGGATTCTTATCCTCGGGTAGATCAATGAAGTAGTGATTCCATTTTCGGGGAAAGAGTGCGTCCCCTTCTTCATTGACCGCCGAAGCTACAACCATCTTAACCGCGTTTGTGCAAGACCTTATCGCCGACGCTCCTAAGCCGCCCTTCACCATCGTTGCGCCGAGATTCTTCAACGCAAGATTGCCGATGGAGTCGAGAGGCATATCACCGATGTTCGGATTGAGCCAGTTCCTCAAGCAGCGTTCCCAATTCTCAAGCGTAGACGGAGCCACCGGCTTGTGCTTGCG
>JAYVMO010000209.1:0-4328 GCA_043758915.1 Acidobacteriota bacterium
GTGTGGCCGGTGTAGGCATTGTGCTCGGTGTCGAACCCCGGCTTCACTTTGACAAGGTCCGGAGAAATGCTCAGAACGTCGGCGACCACCTGCGCCGCCGTGGTTTCGTGGCCCTGCCCTTGCGGCACCGAACCCATGCTGATGACCACTTCGCCGTAAATGTCCAATTTCGCAATCGCGGCCTTGGACTGCCCGGAAAACGGCGCTCCTGGGTTGATGATGCGCGCCTGGCCAAAATTGTTCGTGCCGGAATCCAGCGTTGAACCGATTCCCAGTCCGATCCAGCGCCCGTCCTTGCGCGCCGCGGCCTGCTTTTTCTTCCAATCATCCCAGCCAATCAGTTTTTTCCCCATCGCCAGCATCCCCGCATAGTCGCCGGAGTCATATACGCACCCGTTTGGCGTCGTATACGGCATTTCCTCTTTGCGGATGTAGTTTCGCAACCTCATCTCGTCCGTGGGAATCCCCAGCGAGTGCCCGCAAATATCCAGCACGCGCTCGATGAACCAAAGCTGCTGCATGCGGGAATAGCCGCGGTTCGGCCCCACGGGACACTTGTTCGTCACCACCTGGTTCATGTCGATGCGCACATTCTTGACACGGTAAGATCCGGGCAGGACCTGCGCCCAGATGACGCACCCAAGCGGTTCGTAGCGCGGATAAGCCCCGCAGTCGTCGACGTGCCGTGAATCGATGGCGGTGATGACGCCGTTATTGTCCAGCGCCACGCGCGTATCAAAAAATGTCCGCTCGTTGCCGTGGGCGCTCGCTTGCATGTGCTCGGTGCGCGTTTCCGCCCACTTCACCGGGCGGCCACCGGCCTTGCGCGAAGCCAGCGCGCACAGCGCCATGTACGGGTAATTGGTGATCTTGATGCCGAATCCGCCGCCAATGTCGAAGCTCTTCATCAGGATTTGATCGATGCGCACGCCCAGCGCCGGCGAAAGAAACTGCGCCGCAAAGGCAGGAAACGAATTGTTCGACCAGTATTCAATACGGTCCGAACGCGAATCCCACACCGCGATCATGGCGTTATTTTCGAGCGGCGTACTCGAAAAACGGTGGAAGTGCAGCCGGCCGATGTGTACCACGTGCGCGGCCTGCTTGAAGGCCTTCTCGACGTCGCCGTATTCGAACACTCCGTGCCAGTTGCGGTTCGTGCCCATCTCCGGATGCACGAGGCTTTCGTCTTTCAGGGCATCTTCAGCGGTCATCACCGGGGGCAGTGGCTCATACTCCACCTCCACCAATTCCGCGGCATCCTCCGCGCCCATGCGCGTTTCCGCCACCACCACGGCCACCGGCTCGCCCTGGTATACGATTTTGTCGACGGCCATCGGATAATCCGCGATCTTCTGTCCGACGTCAGGCCCGATCTCTATAAACGGATTCACCAGGCCTTTTACTTCCGCGCCCGTCAGCGTGCACACCACTCCGGGCATGGCCGCCGCTTTCGAGACGTCCACTCGCGTGATCTTCGCGTGCCCGTAAGACGACCGCACAAACCGGATGTGCAGCATTCCGGTCAGTTTCTGGTCGTCAACAAAAATCCCCTTGCCGCGCACCAGGCGGTCTTCTTCTTTCCGCTGGATGGGCTGCCCAACCCACTTGCGCGGCCCCTCAGTAGCCATCTTGGGAGCCTTGCCGGAGTGTTTCGTTTTGCTTTTTGCGCGTGCGATCTTGGCCATGAAATTGTCCCGGGCTTAGCTCAAGGCTTTCTGCAATCCATCGATCAGTTTTTGAACATTTTTCTTTGCCAGGGGTTCGAGTAATCCTCCGGCGAGGGACGCCACGCGGCCCATCACGTTCGATTGTCCCGTCCAAAAAACCTTCGTTCCACCGTCCGGCGCTGCTTCCAATTGGAATCCCGCGCGCAGCGTTGCCGACCCGCCCGGCACGTCGCCTCTTCCTTCATAAATCGCTTGTTTCGGCTTATCCGCTTGCACCAGAGACATCTTCACCGCTGCCGTCCCGCGAATGTGCGAAATTCCCACGCTTAGCTTGACGAGAAAATTCCTGGCGTCCAAAAGTTCCATGCTCTGATAATCCGGGAGCAGCGGACAGAAACGTTGGGGGTCCACGAGGAAATCGTAAACTTCCTCCGGCTTTTTCTTTATCGTGAAATCACCGCCGAATTTAATCTCCATGCCTAGCGCTTCTCCATTTCGGCGGCAGCCTTGCGGATGGACTTCAGCACATTCTGATATCCGGTGCAGCGGCAAGTATTTCCCGCGATGGCCTTGCGAATCTGCTTATCCGAGGGCTTCGGCGTTTTCTCGAGCAGGTGCAGCGTCGAGAGGAGAAGTCCCGGCGTACAGTACCCGCATTGCAAGCCATGACACTCCGCGAACGCCTGCTGCACGGGATGCAGCTTGCCGTCTGTCGCCAGCCCTTCCACCGTGGTGATCTCCCCGCCGTCCGCCATGGCCGCGAAAAGGGTGCAGGATTTCACCGTGCGGCCGTTGAGCAGGACGGTGCATGCTCCACAATACGTCGTGTCGCAGCCGATATGCGTACCGGTCAGGTTCAATTGGTCGCGCAGGAATTCCACCAGCAGCGTTCTTGGCTCCGCCAACGCCTCGCGGGGTTCCCCGTTCACACGAATGCGGATGAGGAGTTCTTTAGCGTCCGACATATTCGTGTCCGCCCTCCACCTGTTCGCCGCGCGCGCGGCGCACCGCGATTCCGATGGCGCGCTTCACCAGCGCGGCCACCAGCGTGCGCTTGTAATCCGCGGAGCCGCGCATGTCGCTGTTCGGTTCGGCAGCTTCTCTCGCCGCTTCCGCGGCGGCTTGGATGGTTTCTTCCACAATTTTCTTTCCGCGCAGTTGCGCCTCTGCTTCCTTAGCCCGCAGCGCCGTCAATCCCACGCAGCCCAGCACGATACGCGCGTCCTGGCAAGTATCCGCACCGTCCAGCGTAATTTGCACCGCCGCGCTCGCCGTGGCGTACACCGGCGCACTGCGCTTGAACGCCAGGCATGCTCCGCCGCTGTGTTTCGGGGGGATTTTCACGATCACTTCACGAACGATTTCGTCGTGCCCCAGCACGGTGGTGTAAGCATCCGTGATGAATTCTTCGAGCGCTACGATCCGTTCAACCTTAGGACCGCAACAGCGCACCGATGTTTCGAGCGTGAGCAGCACCGTCCCCCAGTCCCCGCTGGGGTCCGCTTCCGCGAGTGACCCACCGATGGTGCCCTGATTGCGTACCTGCACGTCCGCGATGCCCGCCGCACAGTCATGCACGATGGGTATGGCACTCGCCACGCAGGAGTCTTCGATCTCCGCGTGGCGGGCCAGCGCGCCAAAGCGCAGTTCCCCGTTATGCCGCTCAATTTTATTAAGCCCGGGAATAAAATTCAGGTCGATCAGCGCGCTAGGCCGCGCCAATCGCATTTTCATCAGCGGGATGAGGCTCTGCCCCCCCGCAATCAACCGGGCATCCTCTCCCAATTGTTGCAGCAGCCGGCTGGCTTCTTCGAGTGACCCGGCGCGGTGATAGGAAAAGGGATGTGGATACACGATCGTTCCAGCGTTTGCTCGTCGAACAAGTTCCTCGCCGCCTTCGGCTCCTCAGGCAAATCTAACCGCGCAGCGAGAAGCGCATTTTAGTGCGAATGAAACGGCGTGGCAAGGCGAAACAAGTGTTTCTCGCAGACTGCCGCGAGAAATATCCGGCGTCCCGCCAGGCGCTGGAGTTTCGGTGTCGTGTCGTTTATTCTGGCGTCCACTCCGTGAACCAGCGCGAAAAAATCGTCCCCATCATTTTGGCTGCCGGCAGGTCAGCACACCTGCCATTTCCCAAAGCGCTGGCGAAATTTGGCGCGAAGACGGCACTGGCCATCGCCGTCGAGAACTGCTGCGAGCTGGGGCGCGCGATTGTTGTGTTGGGCTGCGATGCCGAGCTTGTTTATCCTGCGGCACCAAAAGGCGTCCGCATGGTGCTCAATTCCCGCTGGCGCCAGGGGCAACTCAGTTCCCTGCTTTGTGCGCTGGAGCACGTTCCCGTTCGCGCAGCGTTCCTGCTTTACCCGGTAGACCATCCTTTGTTGCAAAGAGAGACGATTCGGCGGCTCGTCGCTGCGTTTCGCGCGCGCAAGCCCTCGCAGCAAATCGTCATGCCGCGGTACAAGCTTTCTTATGGGCACCCCGTGATTGTGGCCGCGGCGTTGCGCGAGGAGTTCTTGCGCGCCAAGATGGCCCGCGAGGTGGTTTACCGTGTGCCCAAACGCATCAAAACCGTGCCATCTCGATCAACGGAAATCTACGAAGACTTCGATACTATCGAGTCTTATCGCCGCTGCGTCCGACAATTTGAAGCACGGG
>JAYVMO010000210.1:0-14504 GCA_043758915.1 Acidobacteriota bacterium
TAAATATGGACACCATCACACACGGCATTGCCGGCGCGCTGATCGGCAAAGCGGTCTTCCGCGGAGAAGACATGTTTGCCCCGCACGCGATGAATCGCGGAAGGATCATTACCTGGGCGCTGATGCTGGGCGCGATTTTTCCGGATGCGGATACGCTGCGGGACATTTTTTCCAGCAATGAATTACTGCTGATCACGTGGCATCGCAGCCTCACGCATTCGCTGGTGCTGCTTCCGCTGTGGGCGTTGCTTCTCGCGGGAATCACGCGCTGGTTTGCGCGTTCACGCGAATGGGAGGCGCCTTCGTTCGCGGCACTGACAGGAATCTACGCGGCGGGCATACTAAGCCACATTCTTCTGGACTTGATGACCACCTTCGGCACGATGATCTGGTCGCCGTTGCAATGGTCGCGACCCGCGTGGGACCTCATCTTTATTGTTGATTTCACGTTCACGGCGATCCTGCTGGTGCCGCAGTTGCTCGCATGGGTTTACGCCAAGCCGGAAAAAATGAAACGGCGAGCACTCGGGATGTGGCTGATCTTTCTTCCGGCCCCCTTTTTGATCGCGCGAATTGGACAAATTGTCGGCGCGCCGATTTCCGACCGCGCCATTTATACCGCGATGGTTCTTTTTGCGGCGCTTTTTCTCCTGCCGGCGTTGCGCGGCTGGGGATTAAAGATTCGGCACGACACATGGAACCGCGCGGGTTTCCTTGCCGCACTGGCCTACGTGGCTCTGGCACTCTACGCGCATCACGCCGCACTTGTGCGTCTAGAGAGATTCGTGTCACTCAAACATTTGGAAGTGGAGTCCCTCGGCGCGCTGCCGCTTCCTGCCTCGATTTGGAGATGGGACGGGCTCGTTGGCGCTCCCCGGGGCGTCTATGAGCTGCGCATGGATCTCAGCGACAAACCCGTGAGCGATGAAGCCATGCTTGCTTCTGAATATCGCTATTATCCGGACGCATTTCCGAATTCGTATATTGATGCGGCCAAGCGCTTGCCGGAAGTGCAAAAGGTCTTGTGGTTCGCGAGGTTTCCCGTGACGCGTTTTCACAAGGAGGGTGCGGACGGCGTCGTGGAGATTTCCGATTTGCGTTTCCCAAAAGTGCGTCCGGACCGCCCAGAATCCTTCACCTATCGTGTCCGTCTTGATGCGGAAGGCAACGTCGTTTCCCAAGGGTGGGTGAGCAGGTAGGGCGGACATTCTTGCGCCTGCCGTTATTTCGTTTTCTTGTTTTCGTTTTGCGGCCGAGGGCACGAAGCTGAGCGAAAAACAGGAATATTGGTCGCAAAAATTGATTCAGCGAGCGGGCTTGGCGTCGGCAGGATGGACAACGACCTGGCGCTCTTCACCAATGCCGACGCTTTCGGTGCGCACGCCGGTCATCTCTTTCAGGGCCAGGTGCACGATGCGCCGTTCGCGCGAAGACATGGGATTCAAGCGAAACGGCTGGCGCGAAGTCTGCACGCGCTCGGCGGCAACGCGGGCGGTCATGCGCAATTCTTCAAAGCGCAGTGCGCGGTACCCGCCGCAATCGATGTGGATTTTTTCGTGGTAGACCGGCTCGATGCGCAACGCGCGGAAGGCGAGATGTTCGAAGGCTTTCAACACTTCGGCATTGCGCTCGAGCAGCATCTCCTTGTCTTTGCCGTCGAGATCGGCGAGGACTTCCGCGTCACCGTCGGCGCCTGCGCCATCGAGCGCGACGGCACGCACGCTGATCTTTAATTCCAATCCCGAGACGCGCACCATCTCTTCGAGAAAGCGGCGCAAGGCATCGGCGGTGGCTTGCCGGTCGAGACGTCCTTCACGGATGAGATCTTGGGTCATTGCGTTTTCAAGCCAACTCTTTCCACGCGCCCGCGCGGTTTGATTGCCTAAGACTTCGCGCCGCGTGCCGGCGTCGCCAGGGCAACCACGGGATGCGTCCTATTCAAATACCATTGCTGCCCGATGCCAACGAGGCTGCTGGTGAGAATATACACCGCCAGACCGCTGGAAATCGGCGAAATCATGAAGATTGCGGCCATGGAGACGGGCATGATCTTCATCATCATTTGCTGCTGCGGGTCCGTCGAGGTCATGGGCGTCATTTTGGAGACGAGATACATCGAGAGACCCATGAAAATCGGCAAAATATAATAAGGATCCTTGGCCGAGAGGTCGGTGATCCACCCGAACCAGCGCGCATGGCGCATCTCGATGGCGGAACGCAGCGCGGTGTTCAAGCCAAACCAGATGGGCATCTGCAGAAACATCTGGAAGCAGCCGCCCAAGGGGTTGATGCCCTCGCGGCTGTAGACGGCCATCACTTCCTTGTTCATCTCTGCTTTTTTTGGATCGTTTAACTTATATTTTTTGTAGCGCTCCTGAATGGCTTTAATCTCCGGCGCGGCGCGCTGCATTTTCATTGTCGTCTTGTAGCTCGAAATGCGCAGCGGGAAGAGGAGCATGTTGATGACCAGCGTGAGGACGACGATGGACCAACCCCAGTTGGGAATGTACTCGTGCAACCATTTCAGGCCGTGGAAGATCGGATCGGCGATGAATTCGAGCCAGCCGAAATTCACCAGCGCGTGTAGCGGCGGGTTCATCTTCTTCAGCTCGTCGTAATCTTTCGGGCCCACGTACACGCGCAAGGCCAGGGGTTGTGTCGCCGACGTTGTGGCCACTTCCGCGACGGGCTCCTGCGTGTCCTGGCCGTTGACCTGGATGGTGCGGTTCAGTTTCCAATAGCGCGTTTCGAGCGTGCCGCGCATCGCGCCGCTGGGCGGGAGAAAGGCCGCGGCGAAGAAGCGGTCCTGGATTCCCACGAAATCCTTTCCGCCCTGCCAGGTGGCGCGGCCGACTTTGTCCAAGTCATCGAGTTTCTTCACTGGCGTGGTCGAAAGCTTGCCGTTTTCGCTATAAAAGGTCGTGACCGATTCCACCGGCACGGGATTTGTGACCGTGAGGTCGCCGAAACCGCCGAGCCACGCCAATCCCGCCGTGATGGGTTTGCCATCGAGCTTCACGCTCGTTTGCGTTTGCACCACATAGCTGTGATCAAACTTGAAGTGCTTGGTGACTTCGAGATGCCCGTCGCTCCAGGAGAATTCCGCTTCGGCGGGCGCGTGCAGTTCGTTGCCGGCGGCGGAAACTTGATACAGCCCCGTGTTTGCCGCGGTCTCCAGTTGTTGATCTTCGAGGACCACGCCAAACGGCCAGCCACCGGTCTGCTGCGCTGCTTCCGGGTGCACCACGTCAAGGATGCGCTGGGGCTTGGAGTCATCTTTGTATTTCTTGAGCTGCCAGCTCTTGACCACCGCGCCGCGATTCGAAATTTCGACGCGATAGAGATCGTTTTCGATGACCAGGGTGCGTTCCTGCGTGTCGGTTTTCGGTGTGACAGCAGGCACCGGGGCTGCCGTGATCGTCGAACTGCTCTTCTTGCTGCTGTTCGGCGCCGGCGCCGCATTTGTGGAAGCCGCCGAGTTTGTTGCGGGATTCGGAGAGGCAGGAGCGGTCTGCGCGGGTCTGTTCGCTTGTGGAAGCGAGGCGGGAGGCTTTGGAGCGAAGAAACGCGCCCAGAGAAGAATGATGCCCATGGAGAGTAACGACGCAACGAGAATGCGCAGCTCCGAGGAAAGTGGCTTTTTGTTTTGCGAACCGTTCACAACCGCACCCCTTTAGGACTAGCTTCGGAGCGGTTAACAACGGCCGCTGCAAATTTCGATTGCATGCCTTCCCATTTCTCCGGAACCGGGTCGTAACCGAACTTACGTGAAAGCGGATGGCAACGCAGGAGCCGTTTGAACGCCAGCCAGACGCCGCGCGCCACGCCGAATCGCTCGATGGCTTCGTAGGCATACCGCGAACAGGTCGGCTCGAAGCGGCAACTGCCGGCGAAGAGCAGCGACAAGTACAATTTGTAAAAACGAAGCGCGAATAACGCCACGCGCACTGCGGCGGAATGAGGCGATGGCTCCTTGCCAGAGCGGCTGGTTACGCGCTCTTCAGCAGCCGGAGCAGATCCGCCGCCAGCGCGGCAAACTCCGCACCTGCTACCGTGCTCTTCGGGTGTATGACCATGTCCCATCCTGCGGGTATCTCCGGGCGATGGCTGCGTACGATTTCGCGAATCCGCCGCCGCATACGATTGCGCACCACCGCACCGCCGAGCGCTTTCTTGATGCTGAAGCCGAAGCGGCTCTGGGGCAATTGGTTGGCGCGAAAAAAAACAGTAAAGTGGGAACTTGAGCGGCGCTTTCCGGCGCGGTACACGGCGTCAAAATCTCCGCGCCGCACGAGCCGCGCCTCGCGCGGAAATTCCAGGCGCCCCGAATCACTCGGGCGTGAGGCGATGGCGTCCCTTCTTGCGGCGCGCCGCCAGGACCTTGCGGCCGCCCTTCGTCTTCATGCGCACGCGGAAGCCGTGCGTCTTGGCGCGGCGGCGTTTGCGCGGTTGATAGGTGCGCTTTGGCAAAACAATCCCCCTTTGGATACGCGGGCGCGAAGCAACTCACGAGCCGCGTCAGCGGCCATTCCCGAATTTATAAGTGTATTCGACCGGCGCGCACAGGGTCAAGATAACGAGGCGATGGCGCGTCCCGCGCGCGGGTTAGGGCCAATTGCATTTTGCGCGGAGACAGGGCCTTGCAGGTGCACTCGTAGCGGACTATCTTACCAAGGCATTTCGAAGGGGACAGAGGAATATGATCGTGAGCAAGCGGATCATTAGTGGTACAGCACTACTGTTGTTATTCATTTTCGGATCGGGCGGATTGCGCGCGCAGGAAAAACCGGGAACGAAGCAGGCCGTCGAGACTCGCCTGAAAGCTGCGGAGAAACCAAAAGCGGCGGGGCCGCTCGATGAGGCGGTGAATACTCTTTTTTCGGCGCACGGGTTTGAACAAACGGCCATTTCTCTTGACGGATCGAAAGTCGCTTGGGTGGAGACGCTTCTCGGCAAAAATGGGGCGCCCAACGGGAATACCGCAATTTACATTACAGGGCGAGATGGGAAAGCGGCGCCAAAGCGCATTACAGCCGGTACGGGCGCAGCGGCTCATGCTGAGGGCAGCGTGGCGTGGTCACCCGATGGCAAGCGGGTGGCATTCCTCTCGGATGCCGTGAAGCCGGGCCAGCTTCAGCTTTATATGGTCAGCGCAGCGGGCGGACCCGCGAAGAAGCTGACGAGCATGAAAGGTTTTCTCGCCATGCCGGGGTGGTCGCCGGACGGGAAGACCATAGCGGTTTTATTTACGGAAAATGCTACGAGGGCAGCGGGCCCGCTGGTGGCGGAAACGCCGGAGACGGGTGAGATTAAAGATGCATTCTTCGAGCAGCGGCTGGCCCTCGTGGATGTCGCGAGTGGGAAGCTGCATCAGATTTCTCCTGCCGATACTTACATCTACGAATACGACTGGTCGCCCGACGGCAAGCGCTTTGCCCTAACGGCCGCTCTCGGCAATGGCGACAACAACTGGTACATCGCGGAGCTGTACACACTGGATGCCGCGACGGGCTTGATGAAGTCCATTTACAAGCCGCCGCTGCAGATCGCAAACCCCGCGTGGTCGCCTGATGGCAAGAGTATTGCGTTCATTGCCGGCTTGATGAGCGATGAACCGAGCGTGGGCGGCGATGTTTACACAATTCACGCCGATGGCGGTGCGGCAAAAAACGCGACGCCCGAAATGAAAACTTCCGCAAGCTGGCTCACGTGGACGCCGGAAGGAAAAATTCTCTTAGGCGAATATGCGGAAGGCGATGCCGGCATTGCCACTGTTGATCCTTCGAATGGCCATATCGAGACACTGTTCCGCGGCGCAGGACAAATCACCGCCGGTCTGTGGGGCACAAACATGTCCGTGGCGCGCGATGGAAAAAGTAGTGCGGTGATCCGCAGCTCGTTTACCACGCCGCCGGAAGTTTGGGCGGGCGCGATCGGCAACTGGAGCCAGATCACCAAGCGCAACGCCAGTGTTAAGCCGGCGTGGGGCGAAGCCCAGAGCATCCATTGGAAGAACGACGGGTATAACGTGCAAGGCTGGCTGGTCTATCCGCGCGATTTTGATCCCGCCAAAAAATATCCGCTGGTCGTGAGCGTCCATGGCGGCCCGGGGTCCGCGGTTCTCTCCTCATGGCCGTCTTCTCACAATTTTGCCGTGCCGCTCGCAGGCGCGGGCTATTTCGTCCTGCAACCGAATCCCCGCGGCAGCTTTGGCGAAGGCGAAGCCTTTACCCGCGCCAACGTGAAAGATTTCGGTTACGGCGATTTCCAGGACATTCTTGCCGGGGTTGACGAAGCGCTGCGCGTTGCGCCCATTGACGCTAACCGGCTCGGCATTACCGGATGGAGCTACGGCGGCTTCATGACCATGTGGGCAGTTACGCACACCAACCGCTTCAAGGCCGCCATGGCCGGCGCGGGCCTAAGCAACTGGCAGAGTTATTACGGCGAAAACTTGATTAACCAGTGGATGATTCCTTTTTTCGGCAAGTCGGTGTACGACGATCCCGGCGTTTACGCCAAGAGCTCGCCGATTAACTTCATCAAGAAAGCCAAAACGCCTACGCTCATTTTGGTCGGCGATAGCGACGGCGAAGTGCCTTCGCCGCAATCCTACGAATTCTGGCACGCGCTCAAGACTCTCGGCGTGGAAACGAGCCTCGTGGTCTACGAACACGAAGGGCATATGTTTGCCAGCCCCAAGCACCAGCGCGACGTCATCAACCGCACGTTTGCCTGGTTCGATGCGCATTTGAAGTGAGTTGAAATGTAGCTGCCCATCAGTGTTCTTAAGAATACTGGGCGAAACACGTGATCATTGAGTTTCCCCGGCGGGGCGTTGTAAACATAGAATGCGTTTGTGGCAGTGGATAATGAGCACACTCATAAACCCACGGTGATCTGCTTTCCCGAAGACAGAATGCGATCCAGAAGACGCACGTAGAAAGTATTGGCGCCGGCCCGGCTGTGTTCTCTCTAAGGCGTATAGCCGCAGACGGCCGGCTCCGGTAACCTAATGCAGGACATGGAAAACTCCTTCCAGCGAATGAGATCTCCCCTGCGCGGGAGCGCCGTTTTTTTGATTTTGTGTTTGCTTCTCGTGCCATTCGCGTTGCTAGGGCAGAATTCGCGCGGAGCGCTTGTCGGAATCGTCCAGGATTCCAGCGGTGGGCGAATTCCTTCCGCAAAAATTGTCCTTCAAGCGGCCGAGTACTCCCTCCAGCGTGTATTGTCCAGCGATGCGGGAGGTGAGTTCCGTGTGGACGACCTACTGCCCGGTACCTACCGGGTGACTGTTCGTGTTGACGGTTTTGCGGATGCCAAGTCCGATGTCCAAGTCATCGTCAGCTCGGTGCGTGAACTGACTATCACACTAAAGCCGAAAACCGTACATCAGTCCATAACCCTGGATGATCGAGGCTCGATCACGACACAGGTGATCGACACGTTCAGCGCCGTCCACCAGGCGGTAATCACCTCGCAGGACCTGGACACCATTCCGCTCGCGGCGCGCAGCTTCGCGAACATCGCGTATCTCGCTCCCGGAACCGAGCCGGTCGAGCCTTCCGATCCTACCAAGGCGCGCATTACTGCTGTGGCCACGGGAGGAAGCTCCGGCCTGAACAATGAGCTCTCCGTGGACGGCGGCGATAATTCGGACGATTACATCGGTGGTTTCCTTCAGAATTTCTCGCCCGAAGCCATCCAGGAATTTGCCGTGCGCACCGCGCAAGAAGACGCGGACACCGGCCGAACCACGGCCGCTTCCTTCGTCATCATCACCAAGCGCGGCACCGGCACCTGGCACGGCGACGAAGCTTTCTTCGAACGCGCCGCTGCGTTGAACGCGCGCTTCCCCATCGACAATCCCGCGCCAGATCCCAAACAGCCCTTCTTCCGGCAAAACTACATCGGCACGCTCGGCGGCCCCATCGTCAAGGACAAGCTCTGGTTTTTCTCTTCCTTCGAATACGTCCACGAAAACGCCAGTATCGCGTACAGCCCGGCCAGCCAGACGCAGTTCAACGCGCTGGCACAGCTCGCCGCCATGGGCTTGGTCAGTGTGGGCGGGAGAACCGTTACTTCCATCCCTGTTCCAAAGAATGTTCCGGTGCCATTCCGCGATTATCTCGGCTCGGTGCGCTTCGATTGGGCGCAATCTGCGCGCTCGCAGTGGTTCCTTCGCGCAGCCGCCGACAATTACACGACACGCAACGCCTTCGTTCAGCAGGCCACTCTTCCGTCCACTGGCGCGACGTCGCACAACAACTACATGAACCTGGTGATCGGCAACCAGTTCACCTTCAGCCCCTCATGGCTGGGATCATTTGTGTTTGCCGCAAGCGGACTGCACTTGACGGCGGCGCGCAATTCCACGCTGGGTTTCGCGCTGGCCTTTCCTTTCAGTTCCACGTCCAGCACCATCTCGGGCCGCGAAACCTTTGGCGACAATCAATTCATCACTCCGATTACCGCCTTCCCCGTTTTGCGCAATCAGGAGAAGTACCAACTCCGCTACGACGTCAGCCATACTTCCGGTCGCCACGCCCCCCGCTTCGGTGTCAATTTTATTCATGAGCCGGTGCTGAACGGCGCGCTCCCCGCCAATGCGGAAACGCTGGTCACACTTCCCCACGACCCTGTGTTTTATCTGAGCAATCCGGCGCAGTTCACCGCGGACATCGCCGCCGGCAGCACCGTGACTTCGGTGGGCAACGGCAGCTTCTCGCAAAATGTGCAGCGTCTTGGCCTGTACGCCGAGGATTCTTGGCGCGCCACTCCGCGGCTTACTATCAACTACGGGTTGCGCTACGACACTACGTTTGGAATTTTCACCGCTTCCGGCCGCAGCCAGTCGCAAAATCCCGTCTTCGCCACGCTGGCTGCTTTGCAGATTCCATTTGTCTCCGGCGCGCCCCATGATTACCGCAGCGCGTTCGCTCCGCGTCTCGGGATTGCATACGCGCCAACAGATTCCGGAAAAACGGTCATCCGCGGCGGTTTCGGCCTCTATTTCAACGACCTCGCGCAAAATGGCTGGGTCAGCGCCCTGCAAGCCGTCAACAGCGCACCGGGATCTTGCGTCGTTGCCGCGCCTGTTTCCGGCCCCGGATGCATTCCAGGCGCGGCGAACGGCGGTGCCGGAGCCATCATCGATTCCAATTACAAAACTCCCTATGCGATTCATGCCACCGCCGGCGTGCAGCATGCGTTTACGCCCAACTGGATACTCAGCGCCGACTACACTCTCGAAACAGGCATGCACGGTTACCGGCGCTACCAATTTCAGGCTGGCTCCAGCATCAACTCGCCGCTCCCCACCGTGCCGCGGAATCCTGCCGGGCAGATGGCATTCGTGCCCAACGTCGCTGTTTTTCGCTCCGACAATCGTTCCAGCTACCAGGCCTTGTCGATCCACTTGCAAGGCAACGTTTCGCGCCGCTTGAGTCTCATCGCCAATTACACGCTGTCCAGCGCGAAGACCTGGGGCTGCCAACTGGGCGAACTCTTCGATTACGTGAACGGTGTGTGCGATCCGTTGAACGCGTTTGCCGCCGGAGACTACGGCCCATCGGGAGAGGATGTTCCTCACCGCGCCTTGATTGCGGGAACGATTCATGCTCCTGCGGGATTCGATGTGACGCTGCTATCCCAGGCAGAGAGCGCGCGGCCGCTCACGCTCACCACGCCGGTGGGCGATCGAGCGGTGATCAACGGGGTAAAGACCACGCTGGACCAGTTCCGCGGGACGCCCTACTTGCAGACCGACCTGCGCATCAGCCGCCCGTTCACGCTTCACGAGCGTTGGTCGGTCGCGCCTTTCATCGAGTTCTTCAACCTCTTCAATCGCAACAATCCCGGCGCAAACTACGTGAACAACATCGGCGCCCTGCCCACACCCGTGGACCACCTCGCCAACGTCACCGCGCTGTGCCCGGACCCATCCTGTTCCCTGCGCGTCACCAGCGGCAATCAGTTGCTCGTCCCCGCCGGCGCTCTCGGCGACTTCTTCGGCCCCGGCACCACCGTCGGCATCCCCTTCGCCGCGCAACTCGGCCTCCGCCTCACCTTCTGATATTCGGCATCTGACGCTTGCCAGCAGGTCACGCAACATACACTCTTCGGTTCTCCCCTGCTATCCTTGAGGGGCGATTCACGGGGCAATAGCGCGAATCATGTTTGAGAACCTTACAGAGAAGCTGCAACGCACCTTCAAAAACTTGCGTGGCCAGGGCAAGCTCACTGAAGAGCACCTGGACGCCGCGCTCGCGGAAATTCGCGACGCCCTGCTGGAAGGCGACGTCAACGTTGGCGTGGCCGACGAGCTGCTCGCCAACATCCGCAAGCAAGCCATCGGCAGCGAAGTCATGCTGCAACTTTCGCCTGACCAACACGTCGTTAAAGTCGTTCGCGACGAGCTAGCCGCCATGCTTGGCAAGCATTCCAAGCCGCTCTTCGCTTCGCGCCCGCCTTCCGTTTGGATGATTGTCGGGCTGCAAGGCTCCGGCAAGACCACTACCACCGGCAAGCTCGCCAAATGGCTGACGCTGCACGGCCATCGACCGCTGGTCGTTTCGACTGACGTATACCGTCCCGCCGCGCGCGAACAGCTTGCGCAGGTGGCCAAAGCCGTCGGCACCGCTATTTGGCCCGGCGCCGGCACGAACAAGCCGCTGGAGATCGTCAAAGGCGCTATCAAGGAAGCCAAGCTCTCCGCGAGCGACGTAATTCTCGTGGACACCGCCGGCCGCTTGCACATCGACGACGAGTTAATGAACGAGCTCGGCATGCTGAAAAAAGAACTGAATCCCAGCGAGATTCTCTTTATCGCCGATTCCATGCTCGGTCAGGACGCCGTGCACTCCGCGGGAGAATTTCACAAACGTCTCGGTCTCACCGGCGTGGTTCTCACCAAGCTGGACGGCGACGCGCGGGGCGGCGCGGCACTCTCTATTGGCAAAGTCACCGGCGCCCCGGTAAAGTTCGTCGGTCTGGGCGAAAAATACGACGCGCTCGAAGGTTTTTATCCCGAGCGTATCGTCTCGCGCATCCTCGGCATGGGCGACATCATGTCGCTCATCGAGCGCGCCGAGCAGGCTGTCGACAAAAAAGCCGCCGCCGAGCTAGAGCGCAAGCTCCGCCACGACGGATTCACGCTGGAAGATTTTCGCGATCAGCTCAAACAGATTCGCAAGATGGGCCCGCTCGAACAACTCGTGGACATGCTCCCAAAGATGGGCCCGCTAGCCAATTTGCCAAAAGATGCCAAAGTCGATGAAGGCAAGCTCAAGCAGGTCGAAGCCATCATCAACTCCATGACCAACCAGGAGCGCCACGACCACTCGGTGATTGACGGCAAGCGGCGCAAACGCATCGCCAAGGGCAGCGGCACCACCGTCCAGGACGTGAACCAGGTCATCAAGCAATACATGCAGATGCGCCAGATGATGAAGCAATACGGCACCCTCGCGGCGCGCAGCAAAATGAAAAGCCTCGGCAGACTCGCTGGGATGTAGCCAGGACGGCATTTTCTCTGGTCTCTGGCTCCAAGATACATTATAATATGTATGGCTATTGGAGGCTTTATGAAGCTCAAACTCAGAGCGGTAGGCACGTCCACAGGGATCGTTTTGCCAAAAGAGTTTCTCCACCGCCTCAGGGTAAAAAAGGAGGATGTCCTTTTTGCTGTGGAAACACCCGAAGGGTATCTGCTCACTCCGTATGATCCGGAGGTTGAAGAGGAGCTCAAACTCGGTCGCGAATTTATGGCCGAATATCGCGATACTTTTCGTGCGCTCGCGAAATGAAAGAACCGCGCTGGATTAGCCGCCGCGGTCTCTTGCTTCTCCACACGGAATCGTTGGCGCAGTTCGGGGGCCTTGCCGGAGTCCGCGACGAGAATTTGCTGGAGTCCGCGCTCGCCCGGCCCCGCAACCGATTCCTCTACGACCCGCAGGCAGACCTCGCCGCAATTGCGGCGGCATACGGTTTCGGGTTGGTTCGCAATCACCCTTTTCACGACGGCAACAAACGAACTGGCTTTCAGGCTGTGGGTCTTTTTCTCTCGAAGAATGGGCACCGCCTGGTAGCCGAACAGCCGGATGCCATTCAGACAATACTGCGGCTCGCAACGGGTGCACTAACCGAAGAAGAGTTTGCCGTTTGGATACGAGCACATACACAGAAGCGTGCTTGAAGCCGGCCGATGCACTGTTCATCTTGCCGTAACACGGTGGGGGTATCTCTCGGCATCCCGAGACAACTATATGACACGCGTTGCGCTGGAGGATCCTCGCTATTATTTCAACCGCCATATTCAATGGCTGGAGTTCAACCGCCGCGTACTCGAAGAAGCGCGCATTACAGGCTCCGACGGCACGTATTCCCAGCCGCGCGCCGTGCGCAACGGCCACGGCTTTTCCGTACAGGAACACCTGATGCACCTTGCCGGCAGCGCGGGGGAATTTCGGCGCAACCCAGCCCTCCGAACACCCGCAGTCGTTTATACTCATACCGCGGTAACGCCCGACCCCGCTCGCCCCGCGGACAAAGACACGGCCCAGGACTCTTCAAATGCAGCCGTATGATTTGATCGTGATCGGCTCCGGGCCCGGCGGCCAGCGCGCCGCCATCCAGGGAGCCAAAGCCGGAAAACGCGTCGCCATCATCGAGAAGCAGACCGCCGTTGGCGGCGTGTGCATCAATACCGGCACTATCCCCAGCAAGACCATGCGCGAAGCGGTGCTGCATCTCTCGGGCTTCTACGACAAGAGTTTCTACGGCACGAACCATAACGACAAAGAAGCCGTCACCATGGCGGACCTGAGTTTTCGCGTCCAGCACGTGGTGGAAAACGAAGTTGGCGTCATCCTGAGCCAGCTCCAGCGCAATGGCGTGGACCTGATCCACGGCATCGGGCAATTTACCGATGCGCATCACATCCGCGTCGCGAACGCCAACGGCTACGACGAGTTCGAAGCGGAATACGTGGTGATTGCCACTGGCACAAAACCCGCCTCCAATCCCAAGGTGCCCATCAATGGCCGGAACATCATCAACAGCGACCAGATCTTGAGCATGCCGCAGATTCCGAAAACGTTCATCGTCGTGGGCGGCGGGGTCATCGGCGTCGAGTACGCCTGCATGTTCGCCACGCTGGGCGTGCGCGTCATCATCGTCGAAAAGCGGCCGCGGCTTCTCGAATTTGCCGATACGGAAATGGTCGAAGCCCTCACCTACCACATGCGGGACCAGCGCGCCACGCTGCGGCTCAATGAAGAAGTGGAAAGCGTGGAAGAATTGCCGGATGGAAAAGTCGCCGCCAATCTCGTCAGCAAGAAACGCATCATTGCTGACGCTTTACTCTACGCGGTGGGCCGCCAGGGCAATGTGGATGGATTAAACCTCGCCGCTGCGGGAATTGAAGCCGACGATCGCGGGCGCATTAAAGTCGACGCGGACTACCGCACCGCTCAGCCCCACATCTTCGCGGTCGGCGACGTCATCGGCTTCCCCAGCCTGGCCTCCGTTTCCATGGAACAAGGCCGTATCGCCGCCGCGCGCGCCTTTGGCCTGAACGTGCAGAGCGATCCCGCCGGCTACCCTTACGGGATCTACACCATTCCCCAGATTTCCTTCATCGGCAAGACGGAAGAACAACTCACCGACGCCGACGTTCCCTACGAAGTCGGCGTGGCCTACTACCGCGAAATTGCCCGCGGCCAGATCAGCGGCCACACCGATGGCCGCCTCAAGCTGCTGTTCCACCGCGAGACGCTGGATCTCCTGGGCGTGCATATCTTCGGCGAAGACGCCACTGAGCTTCTGCACATCGGCCAAGCGGTCTTACTGCTCAAGGGCAAAATCACCTATTTCGTCAACACCGTCTTCAACTATCCCACCCTCGCCGAATGCTACAAGACCGCCGCTTTCAATGGCTTGAACCGCCTCGGCTGACCGCCGGCGTCCAAATACTGCTCGTCCAAGGGTCGTGGGTCAGTTTCCGGCTACGCCGCCACTCGGGCGGAACGTTGATTGGCGTGTATTTTATCAATATTATATTTATATTATTAGTATATTAAGCAGGCGGTAGCCTGCCCCGCACGCGCGCCCAATCCGGTATACAATGCCGTCCACTCCCCGGGGCACCAAGCACTCTCGAAGAATCCGTGTAGTTTTGGAGGCGCGATGACGACAGCCGCGGCACATGCCAGCGATTCCGTTAAGATCCACGCCGGCCTTCCAGGCCGCCGTTACGATCATTTCTTTTTCTCGGGAATGGCGCTACTGATTCTAGCCTCGGTCTTTCTTGGCTTTGCGCACAGCTACTATCTCGCCGGACTATTCCACGCGCCGCTGCCCAGCCTGATCATTCACATACACGGCGCCGTATTTTCCACCTGGATATTGCTGCTGGTAACGCAGACCTCGCTGGTCTCCGCCGGCCGCGTGGACATCCACCGCCGTCTGGGCATCGCGGGCTTCCTCCTGGCTTGTCTGATGAT
>JAYVMO010000211.1:0-11274 GCA_043758915.1 Acidobacteriota bacterium
CGGCAATGAGACGCCGCTTTCACTCGGAGGGAGTCACTTGCTGCCAGCCGCGGCCGCGGAGGGCGCGGCCTGCTTGAGCGCCAGTGAGTTTGCCGTGGTCGTACTCGATCTGGCCGTTGACGATGGTGTAGTCGATGCCGGTGGAGAGCTGCGCGGGTTCGGTGTAGGTGGCATGGTCAATGATGGTAGCGGCGTCGAAGACGGTGATGTCGGCAAAATAGCCGGGCTTGAGCAGACCGCGGTCTTCGAGATGTTCCCGCTGCGCCGGCAGGGAAGTGATCTTGCGGATGGCGTTTTCGAGTGGCATCAAGTGTTCGTCGCGCACGAAGTGGCCCAGCAACCGGGGCATGGACCCGAAGGCGCGCGGATGCGTGTGCGGCTGGAAAATGGGGCCGTCGAGAGACATTTCTCCGGCGTCGAGGCCGATGCTGGTCCAGCGCTGCTCCAGGCCGGTCTTGAGGTCCTCTTCGCTGGCCATGAAATAAATCGCTCCGGTTTGCGCGGAATCAGCGAGGACAAAATCCATCAGCGTGTCTTCGGGCGATTTCTTCCAGGTTTTCGCAACCTGTTCGAGAGTTTTGCCCTCGAATTGCTTCAGATCGGGAGTTTCCACGGAAGAGATGAGAACGCCGGCCGCGCCACCGCAATCGTAGTAAAGATTTTCCCAGTCGGGGTGATCGCCGGCTAGTTCTTTCTTAATGCGTGCGCGAATCGACGGATCTTTGAGGCGCGCGAGGAGTTTTTGCGAACCGCCATCAGCAACCCAGGGAGGGAGCGCGGAGACCAGGGCGGTTGCGCCAGCGGTGTAGGGATACATATCCGCTGCAATATCGAGTCCGGAGTCGCGTGCGGACTGGATGGCGGCGACGACGTTTTTCATGTTGCCCCAGCGGGGCTTGCCGCTGACTTTCAGGTGGAAGATTTCGACGGGCAAATGAGCTTCCCGGCCAATGCGCATGGCTTCCGCGAGCGCCTGCGCTTCCGAAGCGCCTTCGCTGCGCATGTGCGTGGCGTAGAGGCCGCCGTATTTGGATGCAACTTTGGCGAGCTCGATGAGTTCTTCGGTTTTGGCGTAGATGTTCGGAGGGTAGATGAGGGCGCTGGAAACACCGAGGGCGCCGTCCTTCATGGCTTGTTCGACAAGCGATTTCATTTGATCGAGTTCGGCGGGAGTGGGGGCGCGGTCGTCATCGCCGATGACGGCTTCGCGAATTTGCGCGGAACCGACGTAGGTGCCGATGTTGAGGGGAGTGCCTTGCTTTTCGAGGCGGCGGAAGTAGCCGTCCAGAGTGGTCCAGTCGATGGTGAGCTTGTAGGTCTCGAGGAAGGGTTTCAGAGCTGCGAGAGTCTTTTCGTTTTGCGGGGCGATGGAGCCGCCTTCACCGGTAATCTCGGTGGTGATGCCCTGTGAAAGCTTGCTGAGGGAACGATTGTCGAGGAGCAGGGAAATTTCCGATTGGCCGAGCATATCGATGAAGCCGGGAGAGACGATGCGGCCCTGCGCGTCGATTTCGCGCTTGGCGTGCGCGTCGTGCAAGTCGCCGATGGCGGCGATGCGATCGCCGGAGATGGCGACATCGGCGGCGTACCAGGGATTGCCGGTGCCGTCGATGATGTGGCCATTTCGAATGATCAGGTCGTAGGCGCCGCTGGCAACGAGAATGAGGTCGCCTTTGAGCTGGCCCTTGGAATCGACGGGTCCGGTGCGATAGATGAGCGTGTGGAAGCGATAGTCAGCGCCGAGTTTGGCGAGGATGGTGCCCTCGGTGAGGATTTTGGCGGGGGAGGCCGGGACGAACAATTTGCCGGCGCCGAGCGAGTGCAACTCGAGGCCGAAATTCGCATGAGCGAATTCGGGACGGCTGATGACTTCTTGAATGGGCGCTGCAAGTGAGCCATTCGATTGCGCGCGGATGGGTGACGTCGGCGCGGAGCAAACTAAGAGAAATACAATTACCAGCTTGCGGGCGAGTGCGCTTCGATTATTTCGCAAAGTCGGTTCCTCCGAGAGAACGAAACCGGCGCGCCGCAAAGAATCCCTGATGGGCGGCCAGCTGGAACGCCGGGCTCCTGCTGCAAGGGAAGGCGTTCCAACCCGTTCAGGCGGACATGATAACCGAGTCGGTGGTTCTGCGCGACTAGGATGAGCTCCGCGGGATGCGAAGGCAAGCTGGACTCGTTAACGGTTTCTGCCAGGATTACTTGGCCGCAGAGACTTTTCCCGGACGTTCCAGAAGGCTATTTTTCAGAGGCGGCCACCTTCTTTTCGAGTCCCGGCGCAACGACTGGCTGGAGAAAAGGCATCATGGCGCGGAGCTTGGGGCCGAGTTGCTCGATGGCATGGGCTTGTTCGCGCTGGCGCGTGGCGAGGAAATTCGGGCAGCCCTTTTCGTTTTCTTCGATCCATTTCTTTGCGAAGCTGCCGTCGCGAATCTCGGCGAGAATTTTGCGCATCTCTTCGCGCGTCTTAGGAGTGATGATGCGTGTTCCGGCGGAGTAGTCGCCTTGCTCGGCGGTGTCGCTTACGGAGTAACGCATGTAGCTGAGTCCGCCGCGATAGATGAGGTCGACGATGAGTTTGAGTTCGTGGAGGCATTCAAAGTAAGCGACTTCAGGCTGATAGCCGGCCTCCACGAGCGTTTCAAAACCCGCCTTGATGAGTTCACTTACGCCCCCGCAGAGAACGGCCTGCTCGCCGAAGAGATCGGTTTCCGTTTCTTCGGTGAAGGTAGTTTCGAGAACGCCGGCGCGCGTGCAGCCGAGGCCTTTGGCATAAGAAAGTGCCTGGACTTTGGCGTGGCCGCTGGCATCCTGCTCGACGGCGATGAGTGCGGGCGTGCCTCCGCCTTCGGTGAAGACTTCACGAACGCGGTGGCCGGGGGCCTTCGGCGCGATCATGGAGACGTCGACGAACGCGGGCGGCTTGATGGAGCCGAAGCGAATGTTGAAGCCATGCGCGAACATGAGCGTCTTGCCGGGCTTGAGATGAGGCTCGATGGAGTCGCGATAGAGCTTGGGCTGCTTGGTATCGGGCGCGAGGATCATGACGACGTCGGCCCAGGCTGCGGCTTCGGCCGGCGAAGTGACCGTGAGACCTTCTTTTTCGGCCCGGGCGCGGGAGGCGCTGCCTTCCTGAAGGCCAACGCGAACGGAAACGCCGCTGTCGCGCAGGTTGAGGGCGTGGGCGTGGCCTTGCGAGCCGTAGCCGATAATGGCGACCTTTTTTCCTTGAATGAGTGCAAGATCCGCCGAATTGTCGTAGTAAAGATTTGCCATTTTTGTTCCTCTCATGGGCCGCTTGGCGGCCGGTAATCCTGACAGCGCCGTATTGCGGCCAACTTGCTGACTGGGGCGCAGCGATGCTGCGCCCCTATAAATACTTTTGTTAAGTGGCGGACGCGAGCGTTTCGCTGCCTTGCGCTGCTTGCGGTGCCGCCGGGAGACGAAGCAGATCGCCGCCGCGGGTCATGGCGATGCGGCCGGAGCGGGCCATCTCGAGAACGCCGAAGGGGCGCAGGACTTCCAGCAGGCCGTCAATTTTGTCGACGGTTCCCGAGACCTCGATGATGAGTGAATCTGGGGCGACATCGACGACGCGGGCGCGAAAGACTTTGATGAGCTCCATCAGATGCGGGCGAGATTGCTGATCGGCGAGCACCTTGATGAGCGCGAGGTCGCGCTCCAGGAGCGAGCGCTCGGAGATATTTTCCGCGAGGAGGACGTCCACGAGTTTTTCGAGGCTGGCTTCGAAGCGATAACCGCCTTTTTCGCCGGTATGGGCGACGATGGTCATGCGCGCGACTTCCGGATTTTCGGTTGGCCCCACGGTGAGCGAGTCGATATTGATGGCCAGCCTGCGCGCCAGCGAAGCGACGCGATTCAGGACCCCGGGTTTGTTGACGACGTAAGCAACCAGTGTTTGCATGCCTTCCTCTGTCTGGCTCATTGTTCGGAAGCCGTTTCGACCAGCGGACTGCCGGGGCGCCGGATCATGTCGTCGAGCGACGCGCCGGCGGCGACCATGGGATAAACGGAATCTTCCTGCTCGACACGGAAGTCGAGCAGCACGGTCTCCGAGGATTCGCGGGCGGAGCGGATCGCGGCCACCACGTCGGCGCGGGTGGTGATGCGTTCGCCGCGAATACCGAAGGCGTTCGCCAAGGCCGCGAAATCGGGCGCCACCAGCGGCGTGGCGACGTAGCGCTTGTCGTAGAAAAATTCCTGCCACTGGCGGACCATGCCAAGGAAGCCGTTGTTGATGATGGCGATTTTAATGTTGATCTTTTCCTGGACGATGGTGGCGAGCTCGCTCATGGTCATTTGAAAACCGCCGTCACCAACGATGACCCAGACTTCGGCATCGGGCTTGGCGAATTTCGCGCCGATGGCGGCCGGCAAAGCGAACCCCATGGTGCCGAGACCGCCGGAGGTGATGAGTGTGCGCGGCCGGTTATGGTGGTAATACTGTGCTTCCCACATTTGATGCTGGCCGACGTCGGTAACCACGATGGCTTCGCCGCGGGTTTCTTTCCAAATGTCATTGATGACGTGGGCGGCGTAGAGATGGCCGTTGTCGGGCAGGTTCTGGATGTCACGGATAGCGGAGTCGCCCTTGAGTTCGGTAATGTGGCGGATCCACGCGCTGTGATCGCTCGTCGCGATGTGCGGCGTCAGTTTCTCCAGGACTTCCCGAGCATCGCCGATGAGCGCGGCGTCGACATGGACGTTCTTGTTGATTTCCGCGCGGTCGATTTCGATGTGAATCTTGCGCGCGTTTTTGGCGTAGGTGCGCAGGTCGCCGGTAACGCGGTCATCGAAGCGCATGCCCACGGCGATGAGCAGGTCGGCTTCCTGAATGGCGTTGTTTACCCAGGCTTCGCCGTGCATGCCCATCATACCGAGGTTGAGAGGGTCGCTGGCAGGGAAGCAGCCGATGCCGAGAAGGGTCATGGCGACAGGATAGTTTCCGGCGCGCACAAATTGCTCGAAGGCACGCATCGCGCCGGAAACCAGGATGCCGTGCCCCGCGAGGATCACCGGGCGCTTGGCAGAGTTGAGCAATTCGAGGGCGCGGTCGAATGCGGCCTGATTGTGATGGTTGCGCTGGCGTTTGGGCGGGAGCTTCGGCTCGGTGGATTCCCAGTGGAACTCGCAGGAAGCTTGCTGGGCATCCTTGGTGATGTCGACGAGCACCGGGCCGGGACGGCCGGAGTTGGCGATCAGGAAAGCTTCGCGGATGGCGCGCGCGACGTCTTCGGCGCGCGTGACCACGACGTTGTGCTTGGTGATGGGCATGGTGATGCCCGTGATGTCCACTTCCTGAAAGGCGTCGGAGCCGAGCACTTTGCTGCTGACCTGGCCGGTGATGCAGACGACGGGGGAGGAATCGAGCATGGCGGTGGCGATTCCGGTGACCATGTTGGTGGCGCCGGGGCCGGAGGTCGCCAGGGCCACGCCGATTCCGCCGCTGGCGCGAGCGTAGCCGTCGGCCATGTGCGTGGCGCCTTGTTCGTGGCGCACGAGGATGTGGTGGAGTTTGGACTTGCCCAGCGCGTCGTAGACGGGAAGGATGGCGCCGCCGGGATAGCCGAAAACGTGGCGGACGCCGAGTTTCGTCAGCGATTCACAGAGAATTTCCGCACCAGTGAGCTTCATAGGATCCTCGAATTTAGAACAGGGTTCGCTGCAGGTTGCGCGATGGTTGAAAAAGTTGCAGGCACGGCGGTGATGGCTCCCAGTGAAGAAGACGAAACCAGCAGAGCGTATTTAGCCATGACGCCGCGGGTGTAGCGCGGCGCAGGCGCTTTCCAAAAAGAGAGGCGCCGCTGGAGTTCCGCATCGGTGGTATCGATGCTCAGCGTGCGTTTCGGAAGGTCGAAGACGATGGTGTCGCCCTCGACGACCGCCGCAATGGGGCCGCCGTTGGCGGCTTCGGGCGCGACGTGGCCGGCCAGGAGTCCGTGCGTGGCGCCGGAGAAGCGGCCATCGGTGAGGAGCGCGACCGAATCGCCGAGACCCGCGCCGGCAAGCGCCGCGGTGACGGCCAGCATTTCGCGCATGCCGGGGCCGCCCTTTGGTCCTTCGTAGCGGATGACCACGACATCGCCGGGTTTGATGGCGCCCTTCGCGACGGCCGCGAAGGCGGCTTCTTCGCTATCGAAAACGCGCGCTGGGCCGCGGAAATTTTGCAAATTGTGGCCCGCGACTTTTACCACGCAGCCTTCGGGAGCGAGATTGCCCTTGAGGATGACGAGTCCCCCGGTGGGTTTCAGCGGGTCCTTGAGTTTGCGAACGACTTCCTGTCCCGGCGTTTCTTTGGCGGACGAAGCTTCCTCGGCCAGGGTGCGGCCGGTGACGGTGATGCAGTCGCCGCGTAGCAAGCCTGCTTCCAGAAGGCGCTGGGCGACTAGCGCAGTGCCGCCTGCCGCGTAGAGGTCCGTGGCGACAAAACGTCCGCCGGGTTTGAGATCCGCGAGAATGGGGACGCGTGAACTGATACGGTCGAAATCGTCGATCGAAAGAGAAGCGTTTGCTTCGTTGGCGATGGCCAGAAGATGCAGGACCGCGTTGGTGGAACCACCAGTCGCGGCCACGCCCGCGATGGCGTTCTCGATCGACGCTTTGGTAATAATTTTCGAGGGTGTGACGTCGCGGCGCAACAAATCCAGTACCATCTCGCCGGCGCGACGACCGGCGCCGGCCTTGCCTGTGTTGGTGGCCGGGATGCTTGAGAGACCCATCGGGGCAATGCCCAGGAATTCGCAGACCAACGCCATGGTATTGGCGGTGAATTGGCCGCCACAGGCGCCGGCGCCGGGACAGGCGGCGCGCTCCAGGGTCTTGAGCTGCGCGTCGGTCATTCCGCCGCTGGCGTGCTTGCCGACGGCCTCAAAAACGTCCTGAATAGTGACGGAGTGGCCTTCAAACTGGCCTGGTGCGATGGAGCCGCCGTAGAGGATGAGGCCCGGGATGTCCAGCCGCGCAAGCGCCATGATGCCGCCAGGAATGGTTTTGTCGCAGCCCACCAGGACGATCAGGGCGTCGAAAAGATTGCCGCGCGTGACCAGTTCGATGGAATCGGCAATGACTTCGCGGCTGACCAGCGACATGCGCATGCCTTCCGTGCCCATGGTGATGCCATCGGAGATGGAAACGGTGTTGAATTCGAGCGGTGTGCCGCCGGCCGCGCGAATGCCTTCCTTCACGTGCTGCGCGAGTTCACGAAGGTGGTAGTTGCAGGGGCCGATTTCAATCCAGGTATTGGCCACGCCAATCAGGGGCTTGGAGAAATCGTCGTCGCAAAGTCCGGAAGCGCGCAGCATGGCGCGAGCGGGGGCGCGGTGAGCGCCGTCGGTGAGGGTATGGCTGCGCGGTTTGAGAGTTGGTTCTGTCACTGCTAGTGTCCTCCGGCCGTTCAGAACGGCGATGCTGAGATTCTTCAGGCCCGAAAAAACTTAAGGCCATCATCCTGGTCTGGATGATGGCCCGGAACTTCGTCGGTGTTGCTTGGCTAGGCCGCCATCATCCTGATGTGTCCACCCGTATGACTACGGGGATAATTCGTACAACTACACGGGCAACCCGGCCGGCGAAGAGTGCTGGCGGCGAGGTCCGGAAATCCGAGAAGGCGATGTGCGACATAACTTATCGCCATGAAAGTAGCAGGATGGCGCAAGGAAGTCAATCAGTCAAATTAATAGTATTAGACATTACAATAAAAATGACTTATGTAACAGCGGCGCGAATCCGGAGCTAGGCGGTCCGTAACTTTATGGGGAAGAGAGGTATCTCTATTTAAGGCGCTATACATCTAACCGCAAACGGGCAGATGGGAGGGCTTTCATGGGGCGGGGAGTGGACGTGTTTGTCATTGGCGGCGGGCCCGCCGGGCTCGCCGCGGCAATCGCTGCAAGCGAGAAAGGGTTTCGCGTAACGGTGGCGGATGGGGCGCAGCCACCGATCGACAAGGCGTGCGGTGAGGGGCTCATGCCACACAGCTTGGCGGCCGTGCGCAAGCTAGGCGTCGCGCTTCGGGCGGAAGATGGCGTGGCATTCCGCGGAATTCGCTTTGTGGAAGGAAGAATCCGGATCGATGGTGATTTTCCAGATGGCCCGGGACTGGGCATGCGGCGCACCGTGTTGCACGGGAAGATGGTCCAGCGTGCAAGCGACTGCGGCGTGGAGTTCTTGTGGAACACGCCGGTTACCGCACTGCGTGCGGAAGGCGTTGTAGCCGCGGGCCGGGTGATTCCGGCGAAGTGGGTGATCGGAGCCGATGGGAGCCGTTCCAGGGTGCGGCGCTGGAGCGGACTGAACGCGGATACGCAGCAGGATCGCCGGATTGCCTATCGCCGGCATTACCGGATGAAGCCATGGTCGAACTATACGGAGGTCCACTGGGGCAACGAGACCCAGGCCTATGTGACCGCGGTAAGCGGCGAAGAGATTTGTGTGACGGTGATTTCGCGGCCACCCGGCGGACGCCTCGAAACGATTTTGCGGGAATTTCCATGGCTGTCGAACAGTCTTGAAGGTGCGGAGGCCACGAGTACGGAACGTGGCGGGGTCACGGCCATGCACCGCTTGGCGGGGGTTTATCGAGGCCATGTCGCGCTGATCGGCGACGCGTCAGGAGGCGTCGACGCCATCACCGGGGAAGGGCTGGGCCTCAGCTTTCAACAAGCTACGGTGCTGGCGGAGGCTCTCGCGAATGACGATTTGGAGCAATATCAGGCAGCGCATCGGCGCTTGGCCCGGCGTCCGCACTGGATGGCGCGACTGATGCTTCTCCTGGGGGAACAGCCCGTTCTGCGAGAGCGGACCTTGCGGGTGCTGCGAACGGAGCCCAGACTGTTCGAGCGTCTGCTCGCGGTCCATGTTGGAGAAAGCTCGCCGTTGCATTTGGCAACCACGGGAGCGCTCTTGGGGTGGCGGTTGCTGGCAGCGTGATGCCGATGGGGAATGCATGAAACGCGGCGGTATTCGAAACAACTTCGTACAACTTGCTCTGCTGCTTTGCCTGGCTGTCCTTGTGGCGGCGAGTGTCTCTCCGCAGGTTCAGAACTCCTCGAATGTCATTGATCTTTCCGTGGATCCGGCGCGGAGCAAGATTTACTGGACGCTGGGCGCAACCATGCACACCGTTCACGGAACATTCGGTCTGAAACACGGCACGCTGCGGGTCGACACCTCGACAGGAAAGGCCGGCGGAGAAATCGTTGCGGATGCAACGAGCGGCGCGAGCGGCAACGATTCGCGCGACAAGAAAATGCACCAAGAGGTTCTCGAAAGCGGACGATTCCCGGAAATCGTCTTTCGTCCCGACCGCGTCGAAGGGAAAGTCCAGCCCCAAGGATCTTTCGGAGTGCAAGTACATGGGAACTTCTCGCTCCACGGCGCCGAGCATGAACTGACCGTGCCCATTCAGGCGGAGCTGAGCGCCGATCATTGGAAAGGCTCGGGGAAATTCAGCGTTCCGTATGCGCAGTGGGGTTTGAAGAATCCAAGCACGTTTCTCCTTAGGGTGGCTCCCGCGGTGGAGATCGAACTGGAACTTAGCGGGAGCTTGCAGAAACCCACATCGCCGTAAGCCACTCTTCGTCTCCCGATTCCCGAGGCATGATTTGTACGTCGACGACAAGAGATGCTCCGAGGAAGCGATGGACGACCTATAGATGAAGGTATTACCGGAAGTCAGGAATTCTCGCCAGTTTTGAGCAGTGGGCGGAAGCCCCTAAATGGGCAGGCGCAGGCGGGCTTCACAGCCCTGGCTATCGGAGCGATTCTTGAGCGTGAGATCGCCGCCGTGACCTTCGGCGATCTGGCGGCACAAGACCAGCCCGATTCCCGAGCCGCCGGGTTTGGTGGTGAAGAAAGGGACAAAGAGATTCGCGGTGTTGGGAATCCCCGGGCCATCGTCGAGGATCCATACATCCAATTGCGAGCCTTGACGCGCCCAGCCGACCTGCACCCCGCCGCCGGTTTCCATACTGGCGTCCGCGGCATTGCGGATGAGATTGATGAGCAATTGATCGAGCTGGTCGGCGTCGGCGGATATGGCGATGGCTGGTCCTTGCGACAGACTGACCTTTACGCGGGTTTCGAGTTTTGCGGTTCGGAAGATCCATTCCGCGACGTCCATGGGCGCCAGATTCGGCTGCGGCAGGCGCGCGAGGTGCGCGTAAGCAGCCATGAACCGTCCGAGCGCTTCCGTACGCGAACGAATGATGCCAAGCCCTTGACGCATATCGTCCAGGATGGATCTGGTGGCTCCGTCTCCTGGTGCGGGCTCCTTCAAGGCTTTCTGCAGACCGCTCTCCAGCCCTTGGGCGACGGATTGAATGGGTGCCAGGGAGTTGTTGAGTTCATGTCCCAAGACGCGGATGAGCCGCCGCCAAGCTTGGCGCTCCTCGTCGCGCAGGGCGCGGCTCAGATCGGTAAGTACGAGGAGGTGATGGGGCCGGCCGCCTTGGCGAAACGAGCCGCGGCGCATGCCCCAGCGCCCGGAGCTTCCAGGAAAACCCAGCTCCATGGTGCGCGCCGCTTCTCCCTCGAGACACGACGCAAGACCCAGCTCCACAGCAGAAAAGCCCAGAAGCCGCTCCGCGGGCCGAGCAAGCAAGCGCTCGCCCGCGCGATTGACTAGGCGGAGTTTGGTTTCGTTGTCGAACGTGAAGATGGCCACGTCGATTTCCTCCATCACGGTACGAAGGAGTGCAGTGGCTTCCAGGGCGCCCAGGCGTTGTTCGCGCAGCGTTTGACTGAGGGCGTTCACTTCGAGCATGACTTCGCCCATGGCGTCTTCTCGATGGGCGCCCCGGGCGCGGATGGAGAAGTCTTCCTCACGCAGAGCAGCAAGGAGATTCGAAAGTGTTTGAAGCGAAAAGACCACGCGATTGCGCGCGGAGAGCGCGAAACCCAGCCATAAACTGCAGATGAGTAGCGTCAATGTCCATGCCGTGGAGCTGGAGTGATTGCCCGTCCAGAGCAAAATCAGAGCGATGAGCGAGCCGGGCAGACCCGCCGACAGCGCTAGGAGCTGGACCCTGCGTTCGTATGTCAGGCGGTTCATTCCAGGCCATATTTTTGCAGACGGCGGTACATTGCGCTACGGCTAAGGCCCAGCGACTTGGCAGCTCGGCTGACGTTGCCGTCGTGGCGGGAGAGCGTTCGTTGAATGAGGTGGCGCTCGACTTCATCGAGGCTCATGTCCTCCAGCCGGCCGACGCTGCCCGGAGAAGCAGAGCGCAAGCCCAGATCGGAAGGGCGAACAAA
>JAYVMO010000212.1:0-3081 GCA_043758915.1 Acidobacteriota bacterium
ACGCCACGTGATTCGCGGTGTCCTGGGTCGGAGCAAGTACCACATTGGCGTGGCGCAGGGCGTGGCGGCGCCATCCAGGAAGCGGCTCCCACACTTCGATGCCGTGCGTGCAGATGATGCTCTTCAGTCTTGGCGCGGCGACGCGCATGGCTTGCACCACGGGGCCGAGGTTGGGATGCGCGGCCAGCACCAGCTTGGCGTGGCGGCGCGCGGTGCGCAGCGCCGTGGCCGTGAACCGCGCTTTGCCGCGCTCGCAGCCGGTGAAAACGAATTCGCGCCCCGCCGCAGTCATGCGATGCAGCTCCGGCGAATCATTCAAGCTCAGCAAGCGGTAATCCATCCCGCGGCTAGCTGCAAATTCCGCAAGCACCGCCGCAAGGTGGCGCCCCGCGCGCTGCACCCCGCCGGGCGCGTCCAGCTCGGGAAAGAGGCCAATAAGCACGCGCAAAGTCTGCCAACTGCGCAGGCTTATGGCAAGCCTTGTTCGAAAGCTCAGCAGTCCTTGACGGCATTAAAAGAAATTGATGGCAGTGCGAAAGAGACTCCTGATTCTGACCGAGCACCCACTGATACACATTTTAAATGCGAGCGCGATCAGGTAGTTTTCCCGCCGCCCCGGCAGGGCATCGCCCCCTTGGCTTACTCCTGCGGGGCTTCGAGCAGGGGCACAAGATCGCTGAGGCGATCGAGGTAGACGTCGGCGGGGTGGGCGGAGCGGTCGTGCGTGCCGAAGCCGTAATTGACGGCGGCGGCCAGCGTGCCGGCGTTGCGCGCGGTCTGGATGTCCACTTCGGAGTCGCCGATGAGCAGCGTTTCTTCCGGCGCGGCGCGGAATTCGCGCAGGATGGTCTTGGCGCCAAGCGGATCGGGCTTCTTGGTCTCGAAGCTGTTGCCGCCGTAGATGGCCCGGAAATATTTGGATAGGCCGAGCCCATCGAGAATACGCACGCTGATGCGTGCGGGCTTGTTCGTAAGGACGGCCATGGGAAGCGCGGCGAGCCTTTCGAGCGTTTCCGCCACGCCGGGATACGCGCAAGTCGTATCCATTTTGTGATCTTCGTAATAGCCGAGAAAAAATTGCAGCGCACACCGTAGTTCTTCCTCGGTGGCGCTTTCGCCGAGCGCGCGCGCGACCAGTTGCGGAGCGCCGTGGCCGACGTAGGCGGCAATGGTTTCTTCGGCGAGCTCGGCGCGGCGCATCTCGCGGAGCATGGCATTGACGGAAAGGATAAGGTCGCGCTTGGAATCGATAAGCGTGCCGTCGAGATCGAAGATGAGCGCGCGGACGGCGGAAAGCTTGGCGGTGGCCATGAATCTCTCATTGTAATATGTCCCGCGCATTTCAAGAGGCAGCAATCTCCCCGTAAGAATGGGGTGGGAGGCTCATTCCGGAATTGGCACCCCTTCGCGTAAACTAAAAGGATTCGCAAACGTTTGAAACCATCTCCGGAGATCCCATGGCCCAGGTTTTTCCCTTTCGCGCGTACCGTTACAACCCGGCGCAAGCGGCATTCGATCGCGTGCTGACGCAGCCCTACGACAAAATCTCTCCAGCGATGCAGGAAAAGTATTACGCCGCGGACCCGCACAACCTGATCGCGGTGGAGAAGGGCCGCATCTATCCGGGCGATACGCCGCAGAATAACGTTTACACACGAGCGGCGGCGGCGCTGCAGGATTGGATCAGCGAAAACGTGGTGGTGCGCGATCCCGCGCCATCGTTTTACGCCTATACGCAAGAGTACAGCGTGCCGGGGACCGACGAGCGGCGCACGCGGCGCGGTTTCATCGGCGCGGGAAAGCTCGAAGAATATTCGGCGGAGGTGGTTTTCCGGCACGAGCACACGCTTTCCGGCCCGAAAGCGGACCGGCTGGAATTACTGCGGCATACGCGCACGCATACCGGGCAACTGTTCCTGCTGTATTCCGATCCGCAGCGGCGCGTGGATGAAATTCTCTCCAAGGCGGAAGCGGCTGCGCCCCCCGCGACGGAGATGCGCGACGAATACGGCGTGATTCACCGGCTTTGGATTATTGCGGACGGCGAGCGCGTGGCGGCGATCCAGAAGGCCATGGAGGACCAGAAGCTGGTGATTGCCGACGGGCATCACCGCTACGAGACAGCCCTGAATTACCGGAATGAATGCCGCGCACGCACGGGCAGCAGCGACGTCCACGCCGCGTACGAGCGCGCGATGATGACGTTCGTGAATACGCGCAGCGAAGGACTGACCATCCTGCCGACGCACCGCGTGGTGGCCAACGTTCATGATTTTTCATGGACGGATGTGCGGCGTTACCTCGAGCCGTGGTTTGCCGCGGAGACATTCGCGTTTGGCAACGAGGGCGCCCAGCCCGACGCACGCGGCAAATTCCTGGCGCGGCTCACGAACACGCGCGGCGAACGCGCCATCGGCGTGTACCCCGCGGCGGCGCCGGAGAAGCGCGCGTACTACGTGCTGACGCTGCGCCCGGGCGTGGACTTGACGCGGCTTCTGCAAAACATTTCGCCGCTGCAGCGCGAATTGGATGTCGTGCTCCTGCACGAAGGGATCCTCGAGCCCGCGCTGGGGATTACGCCGCAAGCGCTGGCCGCCGAGGCCAATCTCACCTACGAACGCGAAGCCGCCGCGGCTCTCGACGCCGTGGACAGCGGCAGGGCACAGATTTCGTTTTTGCTGAACGCCTGCGACGTCGAACAGGTGATGAAGATCGCCACGGCGGGTGAAGTCATGCCGCAAAAGTCCACGGACTTTTTCCCAAAGCTGATGAGCGGCATCACCATGTATCGGGTTGATGGTTGAGCGTTTTGTTTTGAGAGCCCATGGACTGCTGCCGGCGGGAGCCGCCGAGATTTCCTCGCGCTGACGGCCCGCAATAGCGAAGAGGGCTCGCAGCGCTTGAATTGACGGAGTCCAGGGTCGTGGTTTCTTGAGAGGATGGACTACTCCCCTCCCCCGCACCCGGCGCCCATTTTCCTCGTCCACAGCTTTTCCCCCGGCGGGGGATGTGCTATAACCGTCGAGCCGTGCAAAGCACCTCGAAGCAGCAACTGGCCCCAGCCGTTCCGGAGCCAGCACA
>JAYVMO010000213.1:0-7188 GCA_043758915.1 Acidobacteriota bacterium
AACGAGTGGCGAATATCTCTATTTGAATCTACGACTTACGAATCACAACCTCACAGATGCTCAGATTTCGTCTACTTTTTGGGTGAGCACTCTCCGACACGCCACTTTTACTTTCCACAGCCTTTTCCACAGCTATCGGAATCTCCACGCCAGTCAAAATGGCGGGTAAAACCCGCCTAAACCGCGAAAAATGAAGGAATTTAAAGGCATTACCCCGAAGGTACTCCCGCGCGACTCCCTGCGCACTAAATGGCGCGTGGACCACGCAGCAGGCGCACGGGAAGGAAGAAAAGCGCGCTCAAGATTGCGAACACGCCGTGCACAGCGATGCCGGCCAGCCGGAACGGCGTGGAAATCAGCCACATAAAGGGATAGAGCACCACGGCGAACAGCGCCAGTGGCCAACAAAAAACGAATAAGATGCACCACAACAGGAACGCAGCCATAGCAACCCCCTCACTATCCCTTACGTCGCGGCGATCCGGGAAGTTCCTTCCGTCAGATAGCTTTTCAGACGCAGTCTGCGCGCAATCGAGACGGGCACTTCCGCATCCAGGTTCATGTGCTCATCGTCCACATCGGAACGAAGCACACGGCCCAGGGCATGAATGAGCGCGAGCGTGCGCCCCTCTGCCAGCGGCAGCCGCAGCGAAAGAGTGATCATCGGGTCGGTCGGCAGCGCAACGTCCATTCGCCGGAGCAATTCGTCGATGCCTTCGCCGGTAAGGCCGGACACCAGCACCGGCCCGCCATCGATGCCTGCGCCCATCGCGTAGGGATGCACGAGCGGCGCGCGCTGCTCCGGAGTAAGCAGGTCCACTTTATTGAAGACGCGCAAGGTAGGCCGGTCGGCCACACCCAGCTCTTGCAGAATTTTGTTGACTTCCGCATCCAGCTCGGGGTGATGCGGATTCGAAACGTCGCTGACGCGCAGAATCAGCGCCGCTTCCTGCACCTCTTCCAGCGTGGCACGAAACGCCGTCAGCAAGCCCTTGGGCAGGTCGCGGATGAATCCCACAGTGTCCGAGAGGAGCACGCGGCGGTTGGAAGGCAGCCGCAGCGCGCGAATCGTGGGGTCCAGCGTTGCGAACATGCGCGAGGAGACTAGCACCTCCGCGCGGCTCAGGGCGTTGAACAAGGTCGACTTCCCCGCGTTGGTGTAGCCGACGAGGGCGATGGTGCCCAGCGGCACGGCGTTGCGCGCTTCGCGCCGCAGCGCGCGCTGCTTGCGAACATCTTCGATGCTCGCTTGAATCTTTTGCACGCGGTCGCGAATCCTCCGGCGGTCCGTCTCCAGTTTCTTTTCGCCGGGTCCGCGCACACCGATGCGTCCCGCTCCTCCGCCGGCGCCGCCCGCGCCACCCCCGCCGCTCTTGCCGCCCAGCCGCGACATGGACGCTCCCTTGCCCGTCAGCCTCGGTAGCATGTAATTGAGCTGCGCCAGCTCCACCTGCAACTGCCCTTCGCGGCTGCGCGCATGTTTGGCAAAAATATCCAGGATGAGTTGCGTGCGGTCGATGACCCGGCTCTCGGTGGCCTCTTCGATATTCCTCTGCTGCACGGGGGAAAGATTGCTGTCGAAAATAATCAGCGGGGCCTTGTGTGCCGTGGCTTCCGCGAGAATTTCATCCAGCTTGCCGCGCCCCACCAGCGTCGCGGGATCGGCTTTATCGCGCACCTGAAAGAGGGTGCTGGCAATCTGCGCGCCGGCGCTACGCGCCAGCTCGACCAGCTCGGCCAGCGATTCGCGCCCCTGCTCACCCGCGGGCATCCCGGGAAACCGCGGCGCGCGTTTCCACCCCACGCCCACGAGTATGGCGCGCTCGGCATTCGAAACTGGATGCTGTGTCTTCGTCATGATCAGAGGCCTGGAGTCATTCCGGGGCGCGGGAGCGCGACACGGATGGAGATGCTGGAGGCCAAATGGTCTTCATCGAGGCGATTATACGCTTCTCGTCTCCGCGCCGCGAACCGCTCCCAGTCCCTCGCTCCTGAGCCAGGCCAGGGCGCTGCTTTGCAATCGGTCTTCGTCGCCAAAGCTATCCAGCCAATGCACGCCCGGTTCGCGGCGAAACCAGGTCATCTGCCGCTTGGCGTAGCGGCGCGTGGCCATCTGAATCGCCTCTTTCGCGGCTTCCAGCTTCATCCCGCCGCGCACCACCGCGCGGAGTTCCCGATAGCCGATGAAATCGATGGGCTTGGCGTCCTCCGCCAGGCCGCGCGCCAGCAGGGCTTGCACCTCATTCAGCCAGCCGCGCGCCAGCATCGCTTCCGTCCGCGCTTGAATGCGCTCGAGAAGCGCTTCGCGTGGCGGCATCAGGCCAATCTTCAGTACTCGCCAGCCCGCAAGGGGCACGCGGCCGCTGCGGTGCACTGCGGAGACCGGACGCTTCGCCAGCACACAAATCTCAATGGCGCGGATCAGCTTTTGCTCGTCCCCCGGAGCGATTTTCCCCGCCGCTTCCTTGTCCAGCCTTCGCAGCATGCGGTGCAAATGTCCTGGACGATGTTCGGCGGCACTGGCGCGCAGCCGCTCGCGCAATTCTTCCGAGCGCTGCGGCACATCCGCCAAACCCTCGAGCAAAGCGCGCAAATATAATCCTGTTCCAGCCGTGAAAACGGGCATTCGGCCGCGCCGTCGCAAATCTTCGAGCACCGCCAACGCCAGTTGGCGGTAGCCACCCGCCGTAGCCGCTTCGTGGGGCTCCAGCACGTCGATCAAATGATGTGCAATACCCCGCCGTTCCTCTTCGCACGGTTTGGCGGTGCCAATATCGAACCCGCGATAGAGCTGCGTGGAATCACACGCCACCACTTCCCCGCCCATACGCTCCGCCAGCCACACCCCCAGCGCCGACTTTCCCGAAGCCGTCGGACCGACGATGGCAACCAGCGGCAAGATCGGTTTGTCAGAACTCATCAGGACTCATCGAAAGAGCAGGCGCCAAGCCCGAAAGAAAAGCACGACGAGCACAATCATGGCGAGCAGGAGACTGCCCAGGATTTGCTGGCGCGAGAGTTTCACTAGTGCACGAGTTCAGGAGGAATGTTGTAATAATACGCGAATCGCAACTCGAGAAATTCTCCGTTAAACGCCGAAGGCAGCGGCTCAAAGGGGTTGGACGCTCGAATCGATGATACTGCGGCGCGGTCCAGAGGTTCCTTGCCGGAGCCTTGTTCGCGGATGGGCTCGCCCGTCGGAACACTTCCGTTATGCATGATCTTGAAACGCAGCACCACGATACCGCGGTCGCCCAGTTGCACGGATGGCGGCATCACGGCATACCAATTTCGCTGCACGGTCACGTACACGCGCTGCAGGTAGTTGGTGAAATCAACGCCTTCCGTCGGACTCAGAATTTCCACCCCGAAGTTCGGCACTGTTTTTCCGCCGCCCCCGGGTGTGCCTCCGGGTAGATCTCCGCCCATGATCTTCGGATTCGACATTTTGGCCGCCGCACGCGCGGAGTCTTCGATGGCGCGCCCGGGTGACGTCTTCGGGAGCAGAAGCCCGTGCGGGGTGGGCTGCTGGTCCAGAGTCTCCAGTTTGAGGGGCGCCTTTGGCGCTTCCATTTTGGGTGCCTGCGCGTTCGGCTGTGGCAGGGGTGGCTGTTCCGCTAGTTGCGGCACGGGGGTGTTCGGCAAGTTTTTCACCACACGGTCTGGCTCTTTCGGGCCGGGTAAAGGCTCCGGCTCGATGGGGGGCGCCACTTTGCGAAGTACGCGCGGATCCACGCGGATCGCTTCGCTCGTGCGCTCTTTTGGCGGAGTTACCGCCTTTGGCGCATCCAAGGCGCCCGGCGGAAGAAGCAAGGTGATTTGCTGCCGGGCGATCTCTTCCTCTTCCTTAGTAGGCACGTGCGGCGGAAACAGCTTGGGTCCAAGAAAAAAAACCGCGACCAGCAGAATATGAAAGGCGATCGAAGAAATCCGCGTGGTCATCTCCGATTTCGCGCCTGCTTCGCTTTTTGGAGTTGCCAGCAACTGTACCTCGCCGGTGAGGAACACGTCCCGCTCGACAAGATCCCCGGGCAGACGCTGCGAAAGCGGGGTAATCTCCGGCGGCGCCGAGCCTTGCGGCACCGTCACGCGCACGTCCAGTTCGGTAGGCTGGAGCGGTATCGCGGTGGAGCGATCATCGGCGCGGTAGGCTTCCGGTTTTATGTCGCGGGGAACCACTACGCGCGCGGCGATCGAGTCCAGCGGCAAATTGGATGGAATGTTCGAGTGGCCGTCCAACTGCACGATGGGCAACATCGCGGGAACGAGCGTCCGCACATCCAGCGTGGTGGGACGCCGCCGTTGCGTTGCGCAATCCTCCGCAGTGGGCGGACGGGCATCGAAAGGCACCAGGAGCCTGGGAATCTTCATGTGGTTTTCTGTGGTTCGCCGAATGCGCTAAAGCCCGCCGGTTCGCGGCGGCCCTCTATATTGACGCGCGCGGCGTGCCCGCGGATGCTTGCCATCACGCGGCTTGCCAGTTCCAGCGCCGCAAATCCCGCCGCGCCGTTCGTGCGCGGTTCTTGCCGCGTGCGCACCGCTTGCAGGAACGCGTCCAGCTCGGCGTGCAGCGGCTCGACCGCCGGAGCGGGCAGCTTTTCGAATGCAAACTCCGGCTGCGGCCCGGGCTTCTTCACGCCCACGCGCAATGCGTCGCGCCGCCCGTAATCCAGCGAAATGTATTCATGCTGCTGAAAAAACCGCATCTTCCGCACACGCTCGGTGGAAACGCGGCTGGCCGTGACGTTGGCTACCGCGCCGCCGGTAAACTCCAGCCGCGCGTGCGCGATGTCCACCTTGTCTGTCAGCACGGGTATACCCACGGCTTTCACTTCCGTGACCGGCTCGTTCACCAGCGCCAGCAGAATGTCCAGATCATGAATCATCAGGTCGTAGATCACGTCCACGTCCAGGCTGCGCGGGGTGAACACCCCCAGCCGGTGGACTTCGAAAAACAGCGGCCGATTCACAATAGGCTCGACCGCAATCACCGCCGGATTGAACCGTTCGACATGCCCCACCTGCAGAATACGCGCGTGCCGCTTGGCTGCGTCCAGCAGCGCTTGCGCTTCGGGCAGATTTACGGCCATGGGCTTCTCGATCAGCACATCGAGTCCCATTTCCATCAGCCGGCAGCCCACTTCGGCGTGCGCCACCGTGGGAACAGCCACGCTCACGGCATCGACGCTTCCCGGCAGCGCCTCTATACCTGGAAACACTTGCGTGCCAAATTCGGCCGCGACCGCTGCCGCGCGCGCGGAATCCTTGTCGTAAACTCCGACAAGCTCCGCTCCTTGCAGTTCGCGGTAGACGCGGGCGTGATTGCGCCCAAATTCACCGGTCCCCACAACGGCGACGCGGATCTTCTTCGTCTCTCCCGCCCCCGCGCTCATTTCTCGTTCATTCCCTTGGAAGCGCCGCTGGGTTCCGCGGAAGCCGCCGGTGGAACCGCGCGAATCGCGATGTGCGACTCGTCTGCCAGCTCAATTAATTTTTTCCGGTCAAACAGCAAGGTTTTTCCAGCATCCACCGCCAATGCCGTGGCGCCGGAGATCTTCATCTGTTCGATGGTCGGCCATCCGACCACGGGTACATCAAAGCGCATGTCCTGTCCCGGCTTGCTCACTTTCACGACCACCAGCGGCTTTCCGCCCGTGATGCGCGCCGCGCGAGCAATGGTCTCGTCCGTGCCTTCCATGGCTTCCACGGCGACGCACGCGCGATCGGAAATCACCACGGTCTGCCCGATGTCCATGCCCGCAATCTGCCGCGCCACGCCCAGCCCATAGGCGATGTCCGCCTCTTCGCGTTCATCCGGCGCGCGCCGCGTCAGCACGCCTGCTTCCGGCACCAGCGGCTTCAGAAAATGCGTCGAATCCACCAGGCGAATCCCTTCGTCCTCCAGCACGCGCGCCACCGCGCCGATCAGCGCATCGGTATTTTTTCGTGGCAGCGAAAACAGCAGCTTCGCCAGTTTCCAATCCGGCCGGATGGCGCTGAAAATTTTGCTGTGTTTCACTTGCCCGGCCATCACCACTTGCTTCACGCCTTCTTGATGCATCAGGTCGATGGCTTTGCTCAGCTCTCCGAGGCTCACCCAATGCAGCCGCTTGGCGATTTTCTCCAGCTCCGGCGAAGCCTCTTCTTTCAACGCGATCACCGCCATCTCGATGCCCTGGCTGCGCGCGCCTTCCAACACCAGAAACGGAAAGCGCCCGTTCCCGGCGACGAGTCCCCAGCCTGTCGTATTTTCGGTTGCGTCCGGCATGAAGTCGTACAATTCGTCGCGCAACACCTTCGTCTCGCTATTTCACGATGCCGCGTTCCGCGGACTCGATAAACTGGATGAGTTCCCGAACGTCATCCGAATCCGCGAGTGTCTTGCGCATCTCCTTGAGCGCCTGGCTGGTGTTCAGTTTGGAGCGATGCAGAAGCCGGAAGGCGCGCTGCAAGGTCTGCAAGCGCTCTTTCGAAAACCCTTTGCGTTCCAGCCCCATCGAATTGACGCCATAGCTCTTGGTCTCGCGCTCGGTAACCACTCTTGAAAATGGCGGCACATCCTGGGTGATCACCGTCGATGCGCCGATGTAGGCATAACGCCCGATCCGGCAAAATTGGTGCACCGGGCAAAATGCTCCGATGGTCGCAAAATCTTCCACCGTGACGTGCCCCGCCAGCGTCGCTCCGTTCACAAAAAGCGTCTGGTCGCCGATGCGGCAATCATGCCCAATGTGCGAATACGCCAAAATAAAATTGCCGCTGCCGAGGATGGTCTTGCCGCCGCCTTTTTTTGTGCCGCGGCTGACGGTCACGTATTCACGAAAAATGTTGCCATCGCCGGCGAGCAGTTCGGTGTGTTCTCCCCCATAGGTGTAGTCCTGCGGATCGCCGCCAATCACGCAAAACGGATGAAACACATTGTTCCGCCCGAATTTCGCCGGCCCTTGCACCATCGCGTGCGCATGCACCACACATCCATCGCCCAGCTCGACGCCCGCACCCACCACCGCAGACGCGCCGATCTTCACTCCCGCTCCGAGTTTCGCGTCCGGCGCCACCACCGCCTGCGGATGAATCTCCAGCGTCGTCATTTCGCGGCTTCGGGCGCCCCGGTAAGCGGCTGGCGGTCCACCATCTTGCACATCACCGTTCCTTCCGCCGCCAATTGCCCATCCACCGTCGCGCGGC
>JAYVMO010000214.1:0-11399 GCA_043758915.1 Acidobacteriota bacterium
CCACCAGAAGAGACTTTCTCAAGGTTACCGCGCTGGGCGGCGCGGCAGCCGCGGTCTTCGGTTTTGATTTGGCACCAGCCTACGCGCAAGTGCGGGAACTCAAAATTGCGCGCGCAACGGAGACGCGCTCCACGTGCCCGTACTGCGCGGTGAGTTGTGGCGTCATCATCTACACTTTGGGTGACAAAGCCAAGAACGTGACTTCACAGGTCCTTCATGTGGAAGGGGATCCTGATCATCCCATCAATCGCGGCACGCTGTGCCCTAAGGGTGCTTCCCTCGAGCAGGATATCCTGAACCCGCGGCGGCTCACGAAGCCTCAGGTGCGCCGGCCCGGTGGGACAGATTGGCAAGATATTTCCTGGGACGAGGCGATCAATGAGATCAGCGGATTGGTGAAGAAATCGCGCGACGAGACTTTTGTGACCAAAGACGCGCAGGGGCGCACGGTGAATCGCTGCGAAGGAATTGCTTTTATCGGCGGCTGCACGGACACGAACGAGATGAATTACCTCATCGTGAAGAGTATGCGCAGCTTGGGGGTCTGCTACCTGGAAAACCAGGCCCGGGTTTGACACGGCCCCACGGTCTCAAGTTTGGGACCAACATTCGGACGCGGGGCGATGACCAATGGCTGGATCGACATCAAGAACACCGACATGATGTTGATCATGGGCGGAAATCCAGCCGAGTGCCACCCCTGCGGTTTCAAGTGGGCCATCGAAGCGAAGCGGAACCGCAACGCGAAAATGATCGTGGTGGACCCGCGTTTCACGCGCACGGCCTCGACTGCCGACCTTTTCCTGCAAATCCGGGCGGGGACTGATATCGCTTTTCTCGGCGGGCTCATTCATTACGCGATCGAGAACAACCGGATCGCGAAGGAGTACGTCCTCAATTACACCAACGCGGCCTTCATCATCGAAGAAGGCTTCAAGCTTGCTGATGACGGTTTGTTCTCCGGGTTCGATTCGGCTACCCAGGTCTATGACAAGTCCACCTGGAATTATCAGAAGGGCGGTAACTTGAGCGGCGTGGCTGCGTCGGCAGCCGCAGCCGCGACGGCGGGAAGCACACTCCACTCCGAGGCAAGCAAGGCGGAGAGCTCAAAGCTACATAGCGCGCAAAATAACTCGCAATCGCGAGGCGGGCAGAATGCGACGAACGGGGGTGGCGGCACCGGCCAGGGCCATCGAGCGGGCGGCCCAGTCGGCGCAGCTGCGACACAGGCAAAAGCGAAACCGCCGGCGGCATTGCCAGCTAACATCGCGTACGATCTCACTCTTCAGCACCCGCGCTGCGTCTTTCAACTGCTGAAGCAACAGTACTCTCGCTACACTCCCGAGATGGTCGAACGGATCACTGGCATCCCTAAGGACCAGTTCCTCAAGGCCGCCGAACTGTTCACCTCCGTCCGCAAAGATGGCGATATGAAGAAGGCCGCCACAATTATTTACGCGGTCGGCTGGACGCAGCACAGCTTCGGCACCCAGATCATCCGGGCCGCCGCCATGATGCAATTGCTGCTCGGAAACGTGGGGCGCGCGGGCGGCGGCGTGAATGCGTTGCGTGGCCATTCCAACATCCAGGGCGCCACTGACCTGGCTGGAATCTTCGACATTCTCCCTGGCTACCTCAAGATGCCGAATCCTTCCACAGACAAGGACTTCAAATCCTACCTCGAGAGGACCACGCCGAAAATATCCAAGCCAACCCCATGGGATTCGTTCAACTACTGGTCGAATACGCCCAAGTTCGCAGTGTCGTTCCTGAAGGCGATGTACGGCGATACCGCGAACAAAGAGAACGATTGGGCGTTCCAAAATCTGCCCAAGATTGACCGCAATTATGGCTGGGTGCAGATCTGGGACGACATGTACCGCGGACGCATCCAAGGCATGCTGGCTTTCGGCATGAACGGCGTTATGATCGGCCCAGACTCAAGAAAGAACATCGCCGCGTTGAAGAAGGCGGAATGGCTCGTCGTAGGTGAAATCTACCCCGATGAGACCAGCGAGTTCTGGAAGTCGCCCGGTATTACGACGGAGGAGATGCGAGATATAAAGACCACTGTTTACCGGCTTCCCTGTGCCGGGTTCGCCGAGAAGGACGGGACTTTTGTCAATTCGGCGCGCTGGCTGCAATGGAAAAACGTTGCCGTGCCTCCTCCTGGCCAGGCGAAAGTGGATCAGGAAATTCTGGCGAGAATTTTCCTGAAGGTACGCGATCTTTACAAGAAAGATGGCGGCAAATTCCCCGACCCGATCTTGAACCTCTCGTGGCAGTACACGAATCCTTACAATCCGTCGCTCGCCGAGGTCGCCAAGGAGATCAACGGAAAGGCGCTGGCCGACATCACCGACCCGAAGACGGGACAGACCATCAAGGCAGGCCAGCAGTTGCCAGGCTACGCGTGGCTGAAGGACGACGGCACGACGATGTGCGGCAATTGGCTCTACTCCGGCTCTTGGACAGAAGCGGGGTCGCAGGCGGCGCGGCGCGGAACCGAAGACCCCTCGGGCCTGGGAATTTATCCGAACTGGGGCTTTTCTTGGCCTGCAAATCGCCGGGTCATGTACAACCGCGCTTCCTGCGATTTGGATGGCAAGCCTTGGGATGCGGATCGCAAACAAGTCTGGTGGAACGAATCGGCTCAGAAGTGGGTAGGTGTTGACGTCCCGGACTTCAAGCCCGACTCCCATCCGAAGGATCACATGGGCCCGTTCATCATGAATCCCGAGGGAGTCGGCCGGCTGTTTGGCCCGCTCGGGCTTTTTGCCGACGGGCCGTTCCCGGAGTTTTATGAGCCCTTCGAGAGCCCCATCAAGAACCCCTTGCATCCCGACCAATCCAACAATCCGGTCGTCAAGAAGATGACGACGCCTTTGGACAAATACGGAACTCCTGAGGAGGGCTTTACTGTGGTCTGCACGACCTACCGGATGACTGAGCACTATCACTACTGGACTAAAAACAATCCAGTGAACGTGCAATTGGTTCCCGAGCCGTTCGTGGAGATGTCCGTCGAACTGGCCAACGATTTGGGCTTGAAGGGCGGAGAGAAGATCAAGGTGAGCAGCGCGCGCGGCCAGTACATCGCGAAGGCCTTTGTCACGCGCCGGATCAAACCAATGATGATTGACGGCAAGAAGGTCTACCAGATCGGTATTCCGATCCACCAGGGGTATCGCGGGATCGCCGAAGACGAAGGAAAGAACGCACGTACCCCGGCGAATTTGCTCACGCCAACCGTCGTCGACCCCAATTCCTACACTCCCGAGTTCAAGGGCTTCCTCGTCAAAGTTGAGAAAGCGTAGGGGCAGCATGAGCCAGGCGACACTAGAGATTCGAGCTATTTCGGGCCATGCCGGAACCGTTCCGGGCGCTGGCGTCACACGCGAGTCCGAGGTTTGCAAACTAATCGACACCTCGACCTGCATCGGGTGCAAAGCCTGCGAGGTGGCGTGCCTCGAATGGAACGGGCTAACCTACACCGACACGGTCTTTCAGAACAGCTACCAGACCATGCCGGATACGACCTGGAATTATTGGAATCTGATCAAATTTAACGAGCACGAGCGGGACGACGGTAGCTTGATGCTGCTAATGCGTAAAGACCAGTGTATGCATTGCGAAGATCCGGGCTGCCTCGCAGCCTGCCCCGCAGACGCCGCTATTATTCAGTACACCAACGGCATCGTGGATTTCCAGCAGGACCACTGCATCGGCTGCGGCTACTGCATCACCGGGTGCCCTTTCAACATCCCGAAGTTCAATGCAAGGACAAAAAAAGTTTTCAAGTGCACACTCTGTTCGGACCGCGTCAACGAGGGTCTGGAGCCCGCTTGTATCAAGGCGTGCCCTACAGGATGCCTGCATTTCGGAACGAAACCGGAAATGAAGGAACTCGCAGAAACTCGCGCGAAGCAGCTCCGAGAGCAATCTGGTTTCAAGGACGCTGGAGTATACGACCCTTCCGGGGTCAGCGGCACCCACGTCATTTATGTGCTTCACGATGCCAGCAACCCGGAGGCATACGGCGGCTTGCCGGCGAATCCACACATCCCCTGGTCGGTAAAGCTCTGGAAAGGGCCGCTCAAGTGGATCGGAAACGTGGCGTTGGTCGGCGGCCTCGTGGGGCTCGCCTTGCACTACTTCCGATTCGGGCCAAAGCGCGTCAACGAGGATGAGCCGGAGAAAGGTGGCCCGGTATGAGCAGCCAGGGCATCACCGTCAGAAAGTATGAGTCCGCCCGTGGCGGCGGATGGATCCAACGGTACACGTTTGTGGAACGTGTGAACCATTGGATTGGAGGCGCGACTTATTTGTATTTGTTGCTGACTGGCCTCGCATTCTGGTCGCCCTATCTTTTTTGGATGGCCGCGCTGGTAGGAGGAGGACCAACCGCTCGATTCTGGCACCCCTGGATCGGAGTCCTTTTCACCGCCTCGACATTTGCCATGTACATGCATTGGAGCGGAGAGATGCGCAAAACGGACGCCGATCGCCCTTGGTGGAAAGCGATGGGCAGTTACGTTCGGAACGAGGACGAGAGTCTCCCTCCGGTGGGCAAGTTTAACTACGGACAGAAATTGTGGTTTTGGCTGATCTTTTACGGCGTTATCTTGCTGCTCTTGTCGGGGTTGGCGCTATGGTTCACAGAATCCATTCCTTGGAATCTGCGTTTTCTGAGGTACACGGCCATCCTCGTCCATGTCGGCGCCGCTTTGCTGACGATCGGGGGGTTCTTCATTCACGTTTACATGAGCACCGTCCTCGAAGAGGGTAGCTTCAGCTCCATGATTGAAGGCGACGTTTCGACGGCGTGGGCTAAAAAATTTCACCGTCTCTGGTACGACCGAATTGTTCAGAAAACGCCGGCAAAGAAATGAACGCTTCCAGGTGGGACAAACGGATCTATCGCGCGAAGGAATTGGCGATGGCCCATCCATCGGCTTCCGAGGTGTTGCGGTTTTACGAGCGGATCGCGGGCTTCCAGAAGGCCCTTTACTCCGACATTGAATCGGCGTGCGGCCATGCGAAGGAGGCTCGCGCTCCCGGGACGCTACGCGATGAGTTGGATCTATTTGTTCTGCTGCCGAAGTTTCCTCACTTCCTTGCGCTCGTTGAGGCCATCGCCCCCGCACCTCTGGCTCGCTCCGCAACCGCACTGAGTGCGCAAGGCGCTCAACATTGGCAAGGGTTGCTGCAGGCCTGCTGGAGAGACGCAGACCAGCAGCCTATACCGAACTGCGCCGAATCGGCACTTTCTCGAATGTTCTTGCAGCCCTATGCGGAATATCTCGCCGACCACACCCAGCAAAGGCCGCCCGACCACCTGCATTCGGTTTGTCCTCTTTGTGGAGGGAAGCCTCAGGCCGGCGTCCTGCGGCAGGAGGGAGATGGAGGAAAGCGTTCGCTCATTTGTAGTCTTTGTTCGAACGAATGGGATTTTCGGCGCATGCTGTGCCCGGCCTGCGGAGAAGAAAACGTCGAAAAGCTTGTCATTTATACCGCCGACCAGTTCCATCACGTTCGAATTGAGGCCTGCGATAGCTGCCATCACTATATCAAGACGATCGATTTGACGAAGAACGGCAACGCAGTTCCGGTGGTAGATGAATTGGCGGCGATCCCGCTGAGTCTCTGGGCGGAAGAGAATGGGTACTCGAAGTTACAGGCGAACTTACTGGGGATTTAGCCTCATCGGTTACGGATGTGATTGGTTCTGTCCCTTCCTGGTGTTCTGAGGTCCTGCATGATGGGCCTCGCTAGGCGAAGATGTTCCCGGCGCAAAGAGTCTCTACGCTAATTCGTTTTCGGCAACTGTCTACCCACGACAGGATGTCCGGGGTAGGACCATGTAGCGGAAGAACGAACGGCGCTGCGATTGCGCGCTGCGCTGGTCGGCATCAAGCAGCTCAGGGGAGATCCCGACCCCGAAATGCACACGCGCGGGGGAGAGAAGCGGCGAGACAGCAACGAAACAACCTTTTTTCGGTTCATTTTTGCGGGGAGTCAACTAAGTGGCGTGAACCAAACAGGAGGCGTGTATGCGAGCACGCGTGATCTGTTTGGTGGCTGTGGGATTGGTTGTTTTGCCAGCGAAAGCGAGCCCCGACGGAGTAGGTAAAAAGAAATCCGCTCAAGCGACGAGGAACAATTAGAAATTCGCACTCTACGCAAAGGCGGCCACGGCTGCGAATGAGGCCGCGCCCACGAAACCGAAGGACGCTGCGCTTGAAGTGGAAGTCCGACAGCTTCGTGATCTGATTCAAAGCCAGGCGCAGGAACTAGAATCACAGCGTGCTGCGCTTCGCGAAGCGATCCACGAGCAGCGACAAGAAATGGAAGCGCTTCGTGAAGAACTCCGCGAGTCCCGCTCGGGATCTGCTCATGGAGCCGCCGGGGCCCTTCCGATCTCGGTTGCGCTCGGCGCGGCCAAAAACGCACACGCAAACATGGTCTTTCTCGATTTTCGCTAGCTGATCCCTTAGGCGTAAGCGTAGGGCCCAGAGTGCTCTCGGACGATGAGTAGGGACCTGAAAAAACAGGGGTTTATATCCTGGATCGCGGGTATCTGGATTTTGCACGGCTCCACGTGCGGCAACGTGCGGGAGCCTTCTTCGTCACTCGCCGCAAAGCGCATCTGGACGCTCGCCGCATCTATTCGGCGCTGACCGATCGCAGCACCGGAATCATTGGCGACCATAGCATCGCTCTAAACGGCTTCTACAGTCGCCAACACGATCCCGGCCAACTGCGCCGGATTCGCTTCCAGAATCCCGAAACCGGCAAGACTTTGCTGTTCCTCACCAATCCATTCGATTTTTCCGCCGCCACCAGCGGCGCGCTCTACCAGGAGCGCTGGCAGGTGGAAATCTTCTTCCCGTGGATCAAGCAGCATCTGCGCATCAAACGCTTCTTCGGCACTTCCGAGAACGCCGTGAAATCCCAAATCTGGATCGCCGTCTCCGCCTAGGTGCTCGTGGCCCTCGTCAAAAAACTCCTCCAACAGGAGGCTGCGCTCCACACTTTGTTACAGATCCTCTCCATCACCCTCTTCGAGAAAATGCCCATCCAGCAAGTGTTTTCGAGCATCGCCTGCCATTCCGACAGCACCGCCTCCGCTAACCAGATAAATCTATTTGAGTTTTAACCGGACAGTACTGATTTCAGGTAATAGTTCGTAGTCAGATTCGCTGGCATCGGGTTCGAAAATCGCCTCGATGGGCTGATTGAAAAGCTTGGCGATGTGGAAGGCGAGCGGCAGGCTGGGGTTGTATTTTCCGGTTTCAATGGCGTTTACGGTCTGACGGGACACCCTGAGTTGCGCGGCCAGTTCCGCCTGGGACCATTCATGCTCGGCGCGAAGAACGCGAAGCCGGTTTTTCATGGCGCGCTAACTCGCACGGGATGCCTCGGATGCTTGCGCGCGACCAATTAGTTGGGCTAATTGCTCCGTTGTGGCATTTCCTATCAGGCGATCCTTGCCCACTTCCACAACGAAACCGCTGGGGGGGGTGCCGCGCGAAGAAGTGTGCGCGGGGCTTCGCGGAGCGCGAGTGGAAATCGAACGGCGTCTGGACGGCTCACATTGGCTGCGCTTCCGGGGCCGCTATCTTCGGCTGCGTCACTGCCCGGAAGCAACGCCGCGCGCGGGAAGTCCTTCCGGCCTACGGCCTCCAGAACTTCCCGCAAACCCCCTTTCAAGAGCTTACAAAAGTGCTCCTGCGAAACATCCATGGCGGACATTTCTACTTTGCGTTGACAGGAGAGTGCCTGCGCCGTAGGCTGAGGAACATGGATCTGTTTGAAGAAATTGTGAAGATGAGGCGCGCGGGGCGGCGCGGAGCCCTGGCCACCATCGTGCACACAAATGGCTCCATCCCGAGCTATGAGAGTTCGCGCATGCTGGTGCGCGAGGATGGCTCCATTGCGGGAACCATCGGCGGCGGCTGCGTCGAAGCCGACGTTTGGGCCGCGGCGAAGGAAGTGATGCAAAAAGAAGCACCGCGCAAGATGGTCTTCAACTTGAATAACGAAGCAAGCTACGACAACGGCTTGATTTGTGGCGGAACGCTGGAAGTTTTTGTCGAGCCTCTCCTGCCGCAGCCGGTGGTCTATTTGTTCGGCGGCGGCCACGTCTCCACCGCAGTGGCGAAAGCGGCCAGCGCGGCGGGGTTCGGCATCGGCGTTGTGGATGACCGCGAAGCGTTTGCAAATGCTGATCGGTTTCCGATGGCCCACGAGATTTACACCAATTACGAGGATGCCTTCGAAAAGATTCAGCCGGGCCCCTCAACCTACCTTGTCATTGTCACCCGCGGCCACAAGGAAGACATGCGCGTGCTGGCCTGGGCCGTGCGCACCCAAGCCCGCTATGTCGGGATGATCGGAAGCAAACGCAAAGTGCTTTCGGTTTACAAGGCGCTGCAAGCCGAAGGCTACCAACCCGAAGAATTTGAACGCGTCTACGCGCCCATGGGCCTGGAGATCGGCGCCCTTTCTCCGGAAGAAATTGCCATCAGCATCGTCGCGGAGTTGATCGCCGTGCGCCGCAACGCAGAAACGCAGGCGCACAAGAAGCTGAACGTCGAGGCGCGCCCGGCAGCCGCTCTTCACGCGGCCGAGCGCTGAATCGAGGAATTATACTCGCTGCCGTAATTCTCTCGGGCGGCGCATCGCGCCGCATGGGTTCTCCAAAAGCCCTGCTTCCCTACCAGGGGCGCCCGTTTCTCGAACATTTGCTGGAAGTCACCACGCACCCCCAGATCGGCTTGCGACGTGTTGTGCTCGGCGCCGACGCCACCTCCATCGCCAAAGTCAGCGCTTTGCAAGCAACTGACATCGTTATCAACGAAGAGTGGGAGAAAGGCCAGTTGAGTTCGATCCAAGCGGCGCTGCGCAGCTTGCCGGCCGGCACGGACGGCATCCTCCTCTGCCTCATCGACCATCCATTGGTCAGCGCCAGCTTGGTTGGTGATCTCATCGAACGCTTCCACGCCACCAAGCAGAACATCGTCTTGCCGGTGTACGACGGCCGCCGCGGGCACCCCGTGATTTTCTCCTCCGCGCTGTATGAGGAGTTGCTGCGCGCTCCGCACGAAAAGGGCGCACGCGCAGTGGTGTGGGCGCACGCGGGCGAAGTCGAAGAGGTCCAGACGAACGAGGAAGGTTGCATCATGAACTTGAACGATCCGGATGCCATGGAGAAACTCCGCGGCGGAATGTTCTAGCGCGTGGAAAGCTGCTTGAGAAGAGAGGTCAGCGCGTCGGCAGTAAGTTGCGCGGCGTGAAACGTCGCGGGAGGAAGTCCGCCGAGCGCCTCCGAAAGGGATTGCGGCGTGATGGCCCGCGCATCCTCGAGAGAACAATTGGTGAGCTGCACGGTGAGGAGAGAAGCGCAAGCAATGGCCGTAGTGCAGCCGCGGCAAAGAAACCGCGCTTCGGCGATACCGCCGTTTTCGATGCGTGCGGCTAGTTTCAAAACGTCGCCACAAACGGGATTGCTGACCTCGACGGTGGCTGTTGCGCCGGGTAGATCCCCGGCGTTACGCGGAGTGCGAAAATGGTCGAGGACGGCTTCGCTGAACATCGCGAGAAGTATCGCAACGCGGCCAAGAAACTGCAACGGAATGAAATAAAAGAATCTGAACGCAGAAAAAAAGACGAGAATCCTGAACTTCTCTTTTGGCAAGCGCGTGCGCGAACAATTTAGTTGGTTCTATTTTTTAGGGGGAAGATACTTTTTTTCGACGCTGGCCACCACGACGTAGTTCGGGTCTACCATTTCGGTGAGATGGATCTTGCCAACCTTGGAGAGAAGTTCGTAGGCGTCCAGCTCCGAGAGGCCATAGTCGGCATGAATCCAGGTGACCAGCTCAGTAAAAGCGATGCGCAGCGCATCGTCCACGGGGCGATAAATTCCGGCAGCCATGATTTCTTTTTCATTCTCGAAGCGCGGCCAGCCGGTTTTCTTTCCTTTTATAACGTCGAGTTGCAGGCGCGCGCGCATGGGAACTTCGATGGCCGTCCCGGCAATTTCGCCGTCGCCCATCGCCGCGTGCCCATCGCCAAAATAAAGCAGAGCGCCGGAAACGCTAACGGGCAGATACAGCGTGTTGCCCACGGAAACTTCGGGCGCGTCCATGTTGCCGCCGAATTCGGCTGGGACGATGGAACTGCGCGCTTCCCCGTTCGCGGGAGCGACACCGATGCAGCCAAGAAATGGATGCAGCGGAATTTTAACTTTGTAATTTGAGTCGAGCGCTTGGAAGGTGGCCGTGTTGCTGGCGTGGTCGATGGGATAGAACCAAATCTTTTCTGGAAGCGGCTGTTGCAGCATGGGCGTGTAATTCGTACCGTTGAGCGCGCCAAAACCGGGAGCGAAAGCGCCGAGTCCCTGATCGCCGTCAACCTGCAGGTCGAGGATGCGCACCACCAGCGTGTCGCCGGGCTCCGCGCCTTCGATGAAGAAGGGGCCGGTGAGCGGGTTATCGCCTTTGGTCAGCGCCAGCGTGTCACCAGGCTTTTTGATGGCATTGCCGAAGCAGTCGAGTGAATTGGCTTCGAGAATATTTCCGGGACGAAGACGCGCAACGGGGGCAGCGACGCCGTAAACGTACTTCACGTTGTCGATGGTGGCGTGGTACTGCACGACTTCGGGCTTGGATTGCGCCGGCATGTTTTGCGCTGCAAACAGAAACGCGTATGAGAGCAACAGCAGAAAGCGTGTGGCACGCATGAGTGGCCTCCCCAAAAATTGTGAAGCCGCAGTGCACCACAACTGAGCCGCAGAGTCAATGTGGCTCTGCTATCCTTTCTCCTGGCCATGCGACAGAAACGCAAGCAAATGCGGATCGTTTCGTTAGCGCCGAGCGCGACATCGATATTGTGCGCGATTGGAGCGAAGAAAGCGCTGGTGGGAGTGACCAAATGGTGTGCCGACGTCGCACCGGTTGCGGGGTTGCCCACGCTGGGCGATTGCTGGCGCATGGAGTCGGTCGAGGCGATTCTGGCGCTCGCGCCCACGCTGGTGATCGGCTCGGTCCCGTATAAACAGGAGACAGTGGCCAGACTTTTGGAGCAGCCCCTGAATTTCCTGGCCATGAACCCCCGAACACTGGCGGATATCGAAAACGATATTCGTTTGCTCGCGGCGATCACGGGGAAGGTGCCGGAGGGCGCGCGGCTGATGGGGGCGATGCGGGCGGGATTCCTCAACATTTCTAAGAAAATAAAAAAGAAACGCAATCGAGTTCGCGTGTATTGCGAAGCGTGGCCGAATCCACGGATTAGCTCCCCTCCCTGGGTGGCGGAGATCGTAAATATTGCGGGCGGAGACATGATCGTGCCTGCGGGACAAAAAGTGAGTGACGAAGAGGTGGCGGCAGCGC